>NZ_JAGTJY010000017.1:0-57151 GCF_018195695.1 Achromobacter sp. Marseille-Q0513
GTGGTGGAAAGCATCGGCGCCGACGAGATCCGGCGCCTGGCCTCGCAAGGCCCCGCCGTCCCGCCGCCCCAGCCGTCGTCGGCCACGGGTTCGCAGCCGGTGGCCGAGCCAGTCGCCGCGGCCCCGGCCGCGCTGACGCCGGTGGCGCTGCCGGCCACGCCGCAGCCGGCCCGACCCGCCGGCGGCATCGGCAACGTCTATCTGCAGGTGGGCGCGTTCAGCCAGCCGGCCAATGCGCAGACGCTGGTCAGCCGCATCAATGCGCAGCTGAGCGCGGAAGGCGCGCCGCCCGCCATGATGGAGCAGGCCAACAACCTGTACCGCGTCAAGATCGGCCCCTACCCCGACCGCCAGAGCGCGCTGAACGCCGTGCAGCAGGTGTCGGATCGCATCGGCATCCTGCCCAGCATCGCCGCCCAGTAGGCGCGGCGGTCCGGCGGGCGCGCGTCGCGCCCGTCATCCTCGACGATCCCAAAAAGCCGTCAGGCTACGCAACGCCCGGCGCTACCAGGGCAGTTCGGCCTGCCCGTCGCAGACGCGGCGCGCCCGCGGGCTGCGGCTCACGTACAGATTGCCCTCGTGCGCCAGCAGCGCCTGCTTGCGCGGCAGCCCGCCGCCAAAACCGGTCAGCGAGGTGTCGCTGCCGATCACGCGATGACAGGGAATGATGATGATGAGCGGATTGCGACCCACCGCGCCGCCGATGGCCTGCGCGCCCTTGGGCCGGCCCACGGTCCGCGCCAGTTCGCCATAGCTCGTCAGCACGCCGAAATCCAGCGCGCACAGCGCGCGCCAGACTTCATGCTGGAACGGCGTGCCGACCGGATCCAGCGCCACGTCGAACGTGCGCCGGCCGCCGGCGAACCACTCGTCCAGCTCGCGCCGCCCCTGTTCCAGGATCGGATTCGATTCGTCGCGCAGCCAGCCTTCGGACGAAGGCAGCAACGCCTGGTCGGTGAACCACGCCCCGCGCAGGCCCTTGGCGCTGGCGATCAGGCGCATCTCGCCCAGCGGCGTGGGCATGTCCCGGTAGACCAGCTGTTCGTTGGGGTCGCCGTGCTTGCCGGACGCGACCGTTGCATAGACCATGCCAATTACTCCATCTATCCCGCTTACTGCCCGTCGCCGGCGGCCGTCTTGCGCAGCGCCCGGCTGTACAGCGCGTCCTTGGGCAGGCCCGTGACCTTGGCCGCCACCTTGGCCGCGTCGCGCACGGACAGGGTTTCCAGCAAGGCGTCGAGCAGCGCGTCAGCGCGCGCGTCGACCTCGCCCTCGTCCTCTCCGGCCTCGTCGGCGTGCGCGATCAGCACGAACTCGCCCTGCTCGCGGTGCGGGTCGGCGGCCAGCCAGGCCGCGCCCTCGCCCAACGCGAAGGTGGCGATTTCCTCGAAGCGCTTGGTCAGCTCGCGCGCCACGGTCAGCTTGCGAGCCGGGCCGCAGACCTCCAGCAGGTCCGCCAGCGTGGCGGCCAGCCGGTGCGGCGACTCGAACATCACCACTGGCGCCGGCAGCGCGCACCAGGTGCGCAGCCAACGCTGGCGCGCGGCCGCCTTGGGCGGCGCGAAACCGGCGAAGGCGAAGGCGGGATTCTCGTCGGACGTAACGCCGCTGCCCATCAGTGCCGCGATGACGGCGCTGGGGCCGGGCACCGGCACCACCGCGTAGCCGGCCTCGCGCACCGCGCGGACCACGCGCGCGCCCGGATCGCTGACGGCCGGCGCGCCGGCGTCGGACACCAGCGCCACGCGCTGGCCCTGGGCCAGGCGCTCGCAGATCGCCTGCGCGGCCGAGGCTTCGTTGTGCCGATGGGCGGCCATGAGCGGCGTGCCCACGCCCCAGGCGTCCAGCAGCTTGCGGCTGGCGCGGGTGTCCTCGGCGGCGATCACGTCCGCGCGCTGCAGGGCATGCCAGGCCCTCAGGCCCAGGTCGCCCAGGTTGCCGATGGGCGTGGCCACCACGTACAGCGTCGCGGCGGGCCAGTGCTGGCCGGCGACGCTCTCGGCGACCCGGCTCCAGGCATCGCCGGCGGCGGGTGAGACATTTTGATTCATTGCGGGCAGCTCAGGCGGAAAACCATGCCAGTGTAGCCGCCTGGCGCATCCCTTCCGCCCTGGAGCCCGCATGAACGACGAGATCCTGCCCCTGGCCCTGGCGCTCGCGCAGGCCGCGCGGCGCCGCGCCCGGCGCAAACGGCGCGCGACGACGCGCCAGCCCGTCCCCGCACCGCGCCGCTCGCCCACCCAGCGCGTCGGCGACGCCCACGAGGACGCCGCGCTGCGCCTGCTGCAGGCGCGCGGCCTGATCCTGCTGGCGCGCAACCTGGCCTGCCGTCATGGCGAGATCGACCTGGCCATGCGCGACGGCGCGGTGCTGGTCTTCGTCGAGGTCCGCGCCCGCCGCGACGCGCGCTTCGGCGGCGCGGCAGCCAGCATCGGCGCGGCCAAGCAGCGGCGGCTGGCCCGGGCGGCCGCGTACTGGCTGCCGCGCCTGGCCGCCCGCCACTGGCGCGGCGTCCCGCCGGCCGCGCGTTTCGACGTGGTCGCCTTCGAATCCGGCGTTGCCCGGTGGCTGCGCGATGCCTTCCTGGTCGCGGGCTGAACGGTCCGGCGCGCCCGGCGACAGGCCGGTTACGACAAGGCGAAAAGCCGTTACGCCTGGTCAGGCCGGCGTCACGGCCCCATGAGATAATCGCGCCCATGGATATGACCTCTCGTATGACGTCGCACTTTCGCGATGCCGCGGCCACGCTCGAGCAAAGCATGAACGAGCTGGCCGAACCGCTGGCGGTGGCGGTGGACGTGCTGTTTGGCGCCCTGGCGAACAATGGCAGGATTCTGGCTTGCGGCAATGGCGGCTCGGCCGCCGACGCGCAACATTTCGTCGCCGAACTGGTGGGCCGCTTCGAGCGCGAACGCCTGCCCCTGGCCGGCATCGCGCTCAATACCGACACCTCGATCATGACGGCGGTCGGCAACGACTACGGCTTCGACGAGATCTACGAGCGCCAGGTCAACGCGCTGGGCCAGCCCGGCGACGTGCTGGTGGCCATTTCCACCAGCGGCAACTCGCCCAACGTGGTGCGCGCCATGGAAGCGGCCAGCGCCCGGGAAATGCATGTGCTGGCCCTGACCGGCAAGGGCGGCGGCGTCATGGGGGAACTCATTACGCCAATGGACGTCCATCTATGCGTGCCCAGTGATCGCACGATGCGCATCCAGGAAGTCCACATCTTGCTGCTGCACGCCCTTTGTGACGGCATTGACGCTCTTCTGCTAGGAGACACCGAATGATTTCTGACGCCAGGACCGCGGTCCGCCCGCTGCTGCTCGCCGCCTTGCTCTCGACCGCCGCCCTGTCGCTGTCGGCCTGCGCGCCCCTGATCGTCGGCGGCGCCGCCGCCACCACGGCGGTGGTCGTGACCGACCGCCGCACGTCGGGCACCCAGCTCGAAGACCAGAACATGGCCTTCAAGGCGCAGCACCAGATTTCCCAGAAGCTGGGCGAGACCGCGCGGGTCAACGCCATGGCCTATGGCGGCATCCTGCTGCTGACCGGCGACGTGGCCACGGACGAGGCCAAGAACCAGGCCACCGCCATGGCCCGCGGCGTCGAGAACGTCAAGCAGGTGGTGAACCAGCTGACCGTGGGCCCGATCGCCTCGCTGGGCGTGCGCTCGAACGACACCTGGCTGACCTCCAAGGTCAAGACGGCCCTGATCAACACCAAGTACGTGCCGTCGGGCACCATCGCCGTCACCACCGACCACAGCGTGGTGTACCTGATGGGCAAGCTGACCCAGGCCGAGGGCGACTACGCCGCCAACGCGGCGGCCGACGTGGGCGGCGTGACCAAGGTTGTTAAACTGTTCGAGACCATCAGCCGCGAGGAAGCCGTGCGGCTGTCCAGCAGCGGATCCAAGTCCTCGCAGTCCGGCTCCTCCGCCGACGCCAAGGCGCCCATCGAAAGCAGCGCCGGCGCCCAGGGCGACAGCAACGCCTCCGGCGGCAGCAGCGGCGTGCAGGCCATACCGATCAAATAACGCCCTACTCCACGCGGCCCAGCGATGAAAAAAGCCCTTCTAGCCCTGACCCTCCTGGTGGCCGCCGGCATCGGCGGCTGGTTCCTGCTGCGCCCGGCGCAGACTGCGCCGGACGTGCAATTCACCACGCTGGAAGGCAAGTCCTTCTCCATGCAGGACCTGCGCGGCAAGGTCGTGCTGGTGAAGTTCTGGGCGACCAGCTGCGTCACCTGCGTCAAGCAGATGCCGGAGACCATCTCGGCCTACAACGAGTACGCGGCCAAGGGCTACGAAGCCATCGCGGTCGCGATGAACTACGACCCGCCCAACTTCGTGCTGAACTTCGCCGAGACCCGCAAGCTGCCCTTCCCGGTGGCGCTGGACACCAAGGGCGACATCGCCCGCGCCTTCGGCGACATCCGCCTGACGCCCACGGCCTTCCTGATCGACAAGCAGGGCCGCATCATCAAGCGCTATCTGGGCGAATACGACGTGGCCGAATTCCACGCCACCGTGGAAAAGGCGCTGGCCGCGGGTTGAACCGCATTCGATCCCGGTTCCGCCCAAAGAAAAACCGCTCTGAGAAGAGCGGTTTTCTTTTGCCCGGCTGGCAAGCCTGCCCGGCTTAGAACGCCGGCACCACGGCGCCCTTGTACTTTTCCTGGATGAACTTCTTCACCTCGGGCGTGTGCAGCGCGTTGACCAGCTTCTTGATGGCCGGCGCGTCCTTGTTGTCGGCACGGGTCACCAGCACGTTGGCATAGGGCGAATCGGAGCCTTCGATGAACAGCGCGTCCTTGGTCGGGACCAGGCCGGCTTCCAGCGCGTAGTTGGTATTGATCAGCGCCAGGTCCACGTCGTCCAGCGAACGCGGCAGCATCGCGGCTTCCAGTTCGCGGAACTTCAGCTTCTTGGGGTTCTCGACCACGTCGGCGGCGGTCGCCAGGATGTTGGACGGATCCTTCAGCTTGACCAGGCCCTGCTTCTGCAGCAGCACCAGGGCGCGGCCACCGTTGGACGGATCGTTCGGGATGGCGATCGTGGCGCCGTCCTTGAGTTCGGAAATGTTCTTGATCTTCTTGGAGTAGCCGCCGAAGGGCTCGACGTGCACCAGGGCCACCGGCACCAGCGTGGCCTTGCGGTCCTTGTTGAACGACTCCAGGTAAGGCTTGTGCTGGAAGAAGTTGGCGTCGAGCTGCTTGTCGTTCAGTTGCAGGTTGGGCTGCACGTAGTCGCTGAACACCTTGATGTCCAGTTCCACGCCTTCCTTGGCCAACTGCGGCTTCACCACTTCCAGGATTTCGGCATGCGGCACCTGGGTCGCGCCCACCACGATTTTTTCAGCATGGGCGGCGCCTGCGGCCGCCAGGAAGAAAGCCGAGGCCGCCAGGGCCGACCGGACGAAGTTCAAACGCATGTATTGCCTCTTTTATAGGTAGGAAATCGGGGGCTGATGCCCGGCCGGTTGGGGTTCCGCCCTCTCGTGGAGCGCGGCGCCGTTGTGAAAACGCCCCCAATTTACCTGAATGCCGGTTATTTGTCGGGCATATGAACATGGGTTTTGGATATAAGCCGGTAGCGGGTACTACAATCCGTCGTATGCTTGCGCTGGCGCGGTTCCTGTGCCTTATCGCGCAGGCATTTTCATGCCGCCGCCTCCCAGGAAGCGAAGGCTTTCCCCTCTCATGACCCACGCTTTTTCAATCATCTATTTACCGACTTAGCTGCCATGACCGACACCCCCGACCCTGCTGCCGTCTCGTCTCCCGCCGTCAAAGCCGCCGTGCTGTCCGAGGCCTTGCCGTACATTCGACGATTTCACGGCAAGACCATCGTGGTGAAGTACGGCGGCAACGCCATGACGGAAGAGCGGTTGCAGCGCAGCTTCGCGCACGACGTGGTGCTGCTCAAGCTGGTCGGCCTGAACCCCGTGGTGGTCCACGGCGGCGGTCCGCAGATCGATGACGCGCTGCGCCGCATCGGCAAGCAGGGCACCTTCATCCAGGGCATGCGCGTCACCGACGCCGAGACCATGGAAGTCGTCGAATGGGTGCTGGGCGGCCAGGTCCAGCAGGACATCGTCATGATGATCAACGAAGTCGGCGGCAAGGCCGTGGGCCTGACCGGCAAGGACGGCGGACTGATCCAGGCCCAGAAGAAGCTGATGGCCAACAAGGACAACCCCGCCGAGCCCATCGACATCGGCTTCGTCGGCGACATCACGCTGGTCGAGCCGGCCGTGGTCAAGGCGCTGCAGGACGACCAGTTCATCCCGGTCATCTCGCCCATCGGCTATGGCGAGGATGGCACCGCCTACAACATCAACGCCGACGTGGTCGCCGGCAAGATGGCCGAAGTGCTGGGCGCCGAAAAGCTGCTGATGCTGACCAACACCCCGGGCGTGCTGGACAAGGCGGGCAAGCTGCTGCGCAGCCTGTCGGCCCAGACCATCGACGAGCTGTTCGCCGACGGCACCATCTCGGGCGGCATGCTGCCCAAGATCTCGTCGGCGCTGGACGCCGCCAAGAACGGCGTGAACTCGGTCCACATCGTCGACGGCCGCGTGCCGCACTGCCTGCTGCTGGAAATCCTCACGGACCAAGGCGTCGGCACCATGATCAGCTCGCATTGATGCCCACCCCCGAAGCGCTGCGCGCTTCCCCCTCAAGGGGGCGCTGCTGCGGACCGGAAGGATGCTCCCACCCCGAAGCGCTGCGCGCCTCCCCCTCAAGGGGGCGCTGCTGCGGACCGGCAAAGCCGGCTCCGCGCAGCCCCTGTCGGGGTCGTATAGCCTCAACTTGGACGGTGCCTAGCGCCATGGGCAACTGATGCGAAGCCTGCGCCAATTGCAGCGGCCCGCGGTGCGCGTGCGGCGGTCTCGCAGGACCGCCGCGCACGACGACGGGCTGTTGTGGCTGTTCGACCTGGACAACACGCTGCACGACACGTCGCACGCGATCTTCCCGCGCATCGACCACGGCATGACCATGGCCGTGGCCGAGACGCTGGGCGTGGACATCGACACGGCCAACCACCTGCGCCGCAAGTACTGGAAGCGCTACGGCGCCACCATGATCGGCCTGGTGCGCCACCATGGCGTGGACCCGCACGAGTTCCTGCACCGCAGCCACGACTTCGACGTGAACCCGCTGGTGCGCGCCGAGAAGGCGCTGGCCTACAAGCTGCGCCAGCTGCCCGGACGCAAGGTGCTGCTGACCAACGCGCCGCTCGAGTCCGCGCGCGCGGTGCTGCGCCGCCGGGGCATCCTGCGCCAGTTCGACAGCCTCTGGGCCATCGAGCACATGCGCCTGCATGGCGAGTTCCGCCCCAAGCCATCGCCGGCCCTGCTGCGCTACGTGCTGGCGCGCGAGGGCGCATCGCCCCGCCGCACCGTGCTGGTCGAGGACACGCTGGCCAACCTGCGCGGCGCGCGCCGCGCCGGCCTGCGCACGGTCCACGTCTATCATCCCGGCACGCCGTTCGGACGCGGCCGCTCGCAACGGCCGTCCTACGTCGACTTGCGGGTAAACTCGGTCAGTGATTTGCTGTTGCGCCGACGTCCCCTGCGAGGATAGCGGCGGGTCTTACCCCCCACCCTTCCGTCAGCCTGCGTGGACCAGACACTTTCATGGCGAGCAAACCCGGCGAACGCAAGACCCAGATACTGCAGACCCTGGCCGAAATGCTGGAGCAGCCGCACGCCTCCCGCATCACCACGGCCGCGCTGGCCGCGCGCCTGTCGGTATCCGAGGCCGCGCTGTACCGCCACTTCGCCAGCAAGGCGCAGATGTTCGAAGGGCTGATCGAATTCATCGAGACCAGCATCTTCACGCTGGTCAACCAGATCGCCGCCGCCGAGCCGCTGGGCGTGACCCAGGCGCGCCAGACCGTGGCCATGCTGCTCACCTTCTCCGAACGCAACAAGGGCATGACCCGCGTGCTGACCGGCGACGCGCTGGTCACCGAGGACAACCGGCTGCAGGAACGCATCAACCACATCAACGACCGCATCGAGGCCTCGCTGCGACAGTCGCTGCGCACCGCCGTGACCGACGGCGGCCTGCCGCCCGAGGCCAACATCAGCGCCCATGCCAGCCTGCTGACGCACTTGGTGCTGGGTCGCTGGCTGCGCTATGCGCAAAGCGGCTGGCGCGTCACGCCCACGCTGCACCTGGACGAACAGCTGCGCCTGGCGCTGGGCTGAGCGCCCGCAAGAAGCCCCTCCGATCTACTCGCGCAGCCGCTGCGCGCGCCGCTTGCCGCGCGTGCGCGCAACCCGTTGGCGGGCTTGCGATTTTTCGGGGCCGACGAGCATAATGCCGCGGATGGGTTCCCACAAGCGCGATTTCCAGGTGGCTTGACCCATATCAATACGGGTTTTCCTGAATGCCGTCACGATCATACTGTAGCGTCGACATGCCGAATTGATTCATCCCGTGCTCGCGGGGCGGCGTGTCGTCAGTTTGACCTCAACCGGAGATGGATATGACCGCGCCAGCCGCCGTCCCTGCCCCACAAAACAAAACCAAGATCCCCATCGGACTCATCGCCGGCTTTGTCGCGCTGATCGCAGTGCTGCTGATGCCCCTGCCGGCGGACCTGCCGGTCGCTGGCCATCGCATGCTGGCCATCCTGGCCTTCGCCGTGGTCGTGTGGATCACCGAAGCCGTGTCGTACGAAGCCAGCGCCATCATGATCACGACGCTGATGGCCTTCCTGCTCGGCACTGCGCCGACCATCAAGGATCCTCAGGTGCTGTACGGCACCTCCGCCGCCATCAGCATGGCGCTGACAGGCTTCGCCAACTCGGCGCTGGCGCTGGTGACCGGCGCGCTGTTCATCGCCGCCGCCATGACCTTCACCGGACTGGACCGACGCATCGCGCTGGTCACGCTGTCCAAGGTCGGCACCAGCACGCGCCGCATCCTGATCGGCGCGATCGCCGTGACCATCGTGCTGAGCCTGGTCGTGCCCAGCGCCACGGCGCGCAGCGCCGCGGTGGTGCCCATCATGATGGGCGTGATCGCGGCCTTCGGCGTGGACAAGCGCTCGAACATCGCCGCCGGCATCATGATCATCGTGGCGCAGGCCACCAGCATCTGGAACGTCGGCATCCAGACCGCCGCCGCGCAGAACCTGCTGACGGTCGGCTTCATGGAAAAGATGCTGGGCCAGCGCGTGGCCTGGTCCGACTGGCTGATCGCGGGCGCCCCCTGGTCGCTGATCATGTCGGCCGTGCTGGTCGTCGTGGTGCTCAAGATGCTGCCGCCGGAAAGCAACAGCATCGCCGGCGGCAAGGAAGCCGTCGAGAAGTCGCTGCGTGATCTCGGTCCCATGACCGGCGCGCAGAAGCGCCTGATGGCCGTGTCCGTGCTGCTGCTGCTGTTCTGGGCCACCGAAGGCAAGCTGCACAAGTTCGACACCACCTCCACCACCTACTTCGGCCTGGTGCTGCTGATGCTGCCGCGCTTCGGCGTGATGACCTGGAAAGACGTGCAATCGCGCATACCGTGGGGCACCGTGATCGTGTTCGGCGTCGGCATCAGCCTGGGCACCGCGCTGCTCACCACGCAGGCCGGCCAATGGCTGGGCAACCAGGTGGTCGCGCACACCGGCCTGGACCACCTCGGACCGCTGGCGATCTTCGCCATCCTGTCGGCCTTCCTGATCATCATCCACCTCGGTTTCGCCAGCGCCACCGCGCTGACCTCGGCCATGCTGCCCATCCTGATCTCGGTGCTGGCCACGCTGCCGGGCGAGTTCAGCCGCCTGGGCATGACCATGCTGCTGGGCTTCGTGGTCAGCTATGGCTTCATCCTGCCCATCAACGCGCCGCAGAACATGGTGTGCCTGGGCACGGAAACGTTCAACGCCCGCCAGTTCGCCAAGGTCGGCATCGTCATCACCATCGTCGGCTACCTGCTGATGCTGCTGTTCGGCATGACCTACTGGCGCTGGCTGGGCTGGCTGTAAGGAGAAGCGCGCATGAAAATCTCGCTTGAACAGGCACGGGAATACGGGCGGCGCGTGCTGGCCGCCCAGGGCGTGCCGGAAGACATCGCGCGCGACGTGGCCGATCACCTGGTGGAGTCCGACCGCGTCGGCTACACCAGCCACGGCCTGTCCATCCTCACCAACTACCGCCGCGTGCTGGCCGACGGGCTGGCGCAGGCCGACGGCCGGCCCGAGCTGGTCAACGACCGTGGCGCCATGCTGGCCTATGACGGCCACAACGGCCTGGGCCAGCACGTGGGCAAGGTGGTCATCGAAAAGGCCATCGAGCGGACGCAGCAACATGGCCAATGCATCCTGACGCTGCGCCGCAGCCACCACCTGGGCCGCATGGGCCACTACGGGGAAATGGTGGCGGCGCAGGGGCTGATCCTGCTGGCCTTCACCAACGTGATCAACCGCGCGCCCACCGTGGCGCCGTTCGGCGGCGCCCAGGCCTGCATGACCACCAATCCGCTGTGCTTCGCCGGGCCGCTGCCTGGCGGGCGGCCGCCCTTCATCGTGGACATGGCCACCAGCTCCATCGCCGTCAACAAGGCGCGCGTGCTGGCCGCCAAGGGCGAACAGGCGCCGCCGGGATCGCTGATCGACGCCCAGGGCAACCCCACCACCGACCCGAACGCGCTGTTCGCCGATCCGCCGGGCGCGCTGCTGCCCTTCGGCGGCCACAAGGGCTACGCCATGGGCCTGGTGGCCGAGCTGCTGGCCGGCGTGCTGTCGGGCGGCGGCACCATCCAGCCCGAACACCCGCGCAACGGCGTGGCCACCAACAACATGTTCGCCATCCTGCTGAACCCGCAGGTCGACTTCAACACCGACTGGCGCTCGCTGGAAGTCGGCGCCTTCATCGACTACCTGCAAGCCTGCCCGCCGCAACCCGGCGTGGACCGGGTGCAGTATCCCGGCGAGTACGAAGCCGCCAACCGCGCGCTGAACGCGGATTCGCTGACCTTCGATGCGCGTATCTGGGACGGCATGAAGCAGCTGGCGACGGATCT
Organism: Achromobacter sp. Marseille-Q0513; assembly: GCF_018195695.1. Taxonomy (NCBI): domain Bacteria; kingdom Pseudomonadati; phylum Pseudomonadota; class Betaproteobacteria; order Burkholderiales; family Alcaligenaceae; genus Achromobacter; species Achromobacter sp. Marseille-Q0513. Next base: position 11,029 of record NZ_JAGTJY010000017.1, read on the forward strand.
GGGCGTGGCGGACGCGTTGCCTCGATAGCGCATTCGTTCCCGTCCTGGCTGGTTTTACAGGAAGCCCCCTTTTCTTGCGAAAGGGGGGCTTTTTTCATTCCCAGGCCACCCCCCACGCGAGTTCCTACGCTTGGCGCACGCATGGATAAAACCGCCCCGGTTCGCGCAACGTGCCGGCATTCGCACGCTATGGTCCCATCCATCCGTCTACGCCAGGCCGGCAACGTCACGGCAGCTGCCGATTTGCCGGTTTTAACCAACTAGGTTAGTATTTTCATGGAAAAACATACACCGCATTGCAAGCTGCAGGTGGTCAGGATGCTGCTGGAAGCGGGGCGGTTCCGTGCGACGGGTTCAGCGCTTCACGGCGCGGCAAGCCTGGGGCTGGATCTGAATGGCATGGTCGACATCATCCGGGCGCTGACGCCCAGGGATTTCCACAAGAGCATGACGACATCCCAGGATCACCGCATTTGGCAAGATGTCTATCGTCCGCGAACCCCGCTGGGCGACGTCTACTTGAAATTGACGGTCATCGATGACGTGCTCATCGTGTCCTTCAAGGAGCTGTGAACATGAAGTGTCCGAATTGCGGCGCCGCCGCGCTGGCTCACGGCACCCGCGCCCTGCCCTACACCTACAAGGGCCAGACAACCATGATTCCGTCCGCGACCGGCGACTACTGCGCGGCCTGCGGCGAAGCCGTGTTCGACGCCGGCGAATCGGCTCGCCTGAGCGCGGCAATGCTCGCTTTCAATCGCGAGGTCAACGCCCGCGCCGTCGATCCCGCCTACATCGCGAGCGTGCGCAAGAAGCTGGCGCTGGACCAGCGTGAAGCGGCCGAGATATTCGGCGGCGGCATCAATGCCTTCTCGCGCTACGAAACCGGCAAGACCAAGCCGCCGCTGGCGCTGATCAAGCTGCTCAGGGTGCTGGACCGTCACCCCGAGCTCTTGAGCGAAGTCCGCGCGGCGTAGATGCCGCGATCGCTAGGACTTCACCGACCGATACCGGCTGATGCTCATCATGATGCCGAATGCGATGCCCATGGTGAACAGCGCCGTCCCGCCATAGCTCATGAAGGGCAGCGGCACGCCCACCACGGGCAGGATGCCCGTGACCATGCCCACGTTCACGAACACGTAGATGAACAGCATCATGGTCATCGCCCCCGCCAGCAATCGTCCGAACTGCGACGAGGCGCGCGAGGCGATGGTCAGCCCGCGCGCCATCAGCAGCGCGTACAGCACCAGGATGGCGATGCCGCCGTACAGGCCGAATTCCTCGGCGTAGACGGCGAAGATGAAGTCGGTGGTGCGCTCGGGGATGAAATCCAGGTGGGTCTGCGTGCCCTTCATGTAGCCCTTGCCGTACACGCCGCCCGAGCCCACCGCGATCATGGACTGGATGGTGTGGAAGCCCTTGCCCAGCGGATCGGAGCTGGGATTGAGCAGTGTGCAGACGCGGTGCTTCTGGTAGTCGTGCAGCACCACCCAGCTCACGTCCGGCTCGCACAGCTGGTCTTCGTAGTAGATCAGAGTGCCGATGCCGATGATGCCGGCCAGCAAGGCCGGGATCAGCAGCTTGAACGACAGGCCGGCGAAGTAGATCACGAAGAAGCCCGCGCCGAACACCAGCAGCGCCGTGCCCAGGTCGGGCTGCAGCACGATCAGGCCGAACGGCGCGGCCAGCATGGCGGCCGCGGCCAGGAAGTCGCGGATGCGCACCGCGCCCTCGTGGCGCTGGAAGTACCAGGCCAGCATCATGGGCACGCCGATCTTCATCATCTCGGACGGCTGGATGCGGGTCACGCCCAGGTTGAGCCAGCGGGTCGCGCCCTTGCTGGTCTCGCCGAAGAACTCCACGCCCAGCAGCAGCACCACGCCCACCACGTAGAACGGCAGCGCCAGTTTCATCAGCCACTTGGGCGGGATCAGCGCCATGATCCACATGGCGAAGAAGGCGATGACGAAATTGCGCGACTGGTCGGCGAAGCGCCAGTCGGTGCCGCCCACGGCCGAATGCATGACCGTCAGGCCCAGCGCCGCGAACATCAGCAGGATGGCGAGCAGCGGCCAATCAAAGGCCGTGAACACGCGCAGGAGGATCAGGCCGAAACGCTTCATGGCTTGCGCACCACGTCAGAGGCGATGGACTCGACCGAGGCCAGCGGATCGGCGCGGTCCGGCCGCACGATCTTGTCCTTGCGTTCCTTGGCCAGCCAATAGTCGAACACCTTGCGCGCCACCGGCGCGGCCACGCTGGCGCCCCAGCCGGCGTTCTCGACGATCAGCGCCACGGCGATGCGCGGGTGCTCCAGCGGCGCGAAGCCCATGAACAGGGCATGGTCGCGCAGGCGCTCGTCGATGGCGCTGGCGCGGTAGCGCGCGCCGCGCAGGCTGAACACCTGCGCCGTGCCGGTCTTGCCGGCCGCCTGGTAGGGCGTGTTGGCGAACGCGCGCCGCGCCGTGCCGGCGCGCACCACGTCGGCCATCGCGTTCTTGATCACGTCCACGTTGGCCTGCTTCAGGGGAATACGATAGTCGGGCACCGAATCGGTGGGCTTGGCCTGGCCCGTGCGCGGATCACGCACCGCGTGCACCAGGTGCGGACGGCGGTACAGGCCGTCGTTGGCCAGTGTCGACGTGCCCTGTGCCAACTGCAGCAGCGTGAACGAGTTGTAGCCCTGGCCCACGGCGACCGAGATGGTCTCGCCCGCGTACCAGCGCTGGCGTTCCTTTTCCTTGTAGGCCGAGCGCTTCCAGTCGGTGGACGGCAGCACGCCGCGCTTCTCGCCTTCCAGGTCGATGCCGGTGATCTGGCCAAAGCCGAACTGCTTGGTGAAGTCATGCAGCGCGTTCACGCCGATCTCGGGGCCCAGCGAATAGAAGTAGGTGTCCGACGACACCACGATGGCCTTGTGCATGTCGGTCATGCCATAGGCGGCGCCGCCGGCGTTGCGGAACTTCTGGCCGCCGAATTCGTAGAAACCGGGATCGGAGATGCGGTCGGTGGCGCGGCGCTTGCCCAGTTCCAGCGCGGCCAGGCCCACGAAGGGCTTGTAGGTCGAACCGATGGGATAGGTGCCGTACAGCGGGCGGTTGATCAGCGGATGGTCGGGCGACTCGTTCAGCATGCGCCAGTTGTCCACGTCGATGCCGTCGACGAAGAGATTGGGATCGAACGAGGGCTGCGACACGAAGGCCAGCACCTCGCCGGTATCGGGATCCAGCGCCACCAGCGCGCCGCGCTGCCCCTCGAAAGCCTGTTCGGCCACCTTCTGCAGGCCCATGTCGATGGACAGCATGATGTCCGAGCCGGGCACCGGGTCGATGCGTCGCAGCGTGCGCATGGGGCGTCCGCCGGCCGTCACCTCGACCTCTTCCAGGCCGGTGCGTCCATGCAGCGCTTCTTCCCAGGTCTTCTCGATGCCCTTCTTGCCGATCACGTCGGTGCCGCGGTAGTTGCCCAGCTGGCCGGCGCGTTCCAGGTCCTCGATGTCGCCGTCGGCGATGCGGCCGATGTAGCCGACCACGTGGGCGGCCGACAGGCCCTGCGGATACTCGCGCACCCAGCGGGCGCGCAGTTCGACGCCGGGAAACTGGAAGGCATGGGCGGCGAACCAGGCCGCCTCGGTTTCATTCAGGTTGTTGCGCAGCTGCAGGCTGGCGTAGCGACTGGACTCGGCCGCGCGGCGCTTGAAGCGGCGCTGGTCGGTCGGGCTGATGTACACCACTTCGTTGAGCCGCTCGAACAGCGCCGTCAGGTTGCCGGCGTGGGCCGGCACGACTTCCAGCGTGTAGGTGCGGTAGTTGCGCGCCAGCACCTCGCCGTTGCGGTCCAGGATCTCGCCGCGGCGCGGCGGGATCGGCACCACCGCGATGCGGTTGCGGTCGGCGCGTTCGGACAGGCCCTCGTAGCGGTCCACCTGCAGATACCAGAAGCGGCCGATCAGCACGCCGAAGCACAGCAGCGCGAACACGCCTCCCACCCAGGCGCGCAGCAGGAAGCGCTGCTTTTGCTGCTGGCCGGTTTTCTTGAACTCGAACATCGCTTGCGCCCGCCCGCCGTCAGGCGGACGAGGACTCGGCGTCGTCGGCGCCGCGCTGGGGCAGGTGCAGCACCCAGCCGGCCAGGGGCCACAGGGCGGCGGTCAGGCCGGCGCTGACGGCCCAGTCCCAGCCCGGCCACTTGCCCGCCAGCCATGCGTGGATGATCTGCACCAGCAGCCGCGCGGCGAAGAACACCGGCAGCATGTGCATGGCCTGGCTCCACAGGTCGAAGCGCTGCAGGCGGCGCTGCAGGGCCACGGCGCCATAGGCGATCAGCGTGTAGGACAGCGCGTGCTCGCCCAGCAGGCCGGCGTCGTGCACGTCCATCAGCAGGCCGAAGGTGAAGGCGGTGAACAGGCCGATGCGGCGCGGCTCGTGCGCGCACCAGAAGGCGATGATCAGGATCAGCACGTCGGGCGCGCCCTGCCACAGCCGCCAGGGCAGCAGCGACACCAGCCACACCAGGATGATGGAGGCCCAGACGAAGACGCCGTGCGCCGGCCCGTCCAGCCGCTCGGGCTGGACGTTGCTGGGCGTGCCCAGGCGTCGCCGGGGCGACGAAGCGTTAGTCCGATCCACCGGAATCGACCTCCTGACGGTTGGATTCGGCGCGGGCCACATCCACCTGCAGGACCAGGAAGTGGCGATAGCGTTCGGGATGGGCCAGCGGCTCGCAGACGGCGCGCGCGAAGCCCGAGGCGGTGTCACGCTCGACCGAAGTGACCTTGGCCACCGGCAGGCCGGCCGGGAACAGCCCGCCCACGCCGCTGGTGACTATGGTATCGCCTTCCTTGATGTCGGCGTTGGCCGCCAGGTAACGGACTTCCATCTTGCCGGGAGAGTTCCCGCCGAAGGCGATCAGCCGCAGGCCGTTGCGCAGCAGCTGGACCGGGATGGACACCTGCTCGTCGGTCACCAGGGCCGCCTCGGCGGTCATCGGGGTGACGCGCACGATCTGGCCGACCACGCCGCCTTCGTCGATGACCGGCATGCCCGGCGCCAGGCCGGCCTTGCTGCCCTTGTTGAAGACCAGGCGCTGGTTGAAGGCGCTGGTGGGCTCGTACAGCACCTCGACCACCACCGCCGACTGCGCCACCGTATCGGTCACGCCCAGCAGGCGGCGCAGTTGCGCGTTCTCGGCGGCGAGCTGCGCGCCATGGGACGCCACCTGGGCCAGCTCGATGCGCTGGCGCTGCAGGGCTTCATTCTCGCTGCGGATGAGGTTGGCCGCGTTGACCCATTCATTGACCTGCTGGACCAGGTCGCGCGGCGCCATGACGGCGCGCTGGAAGGGGTAGATGGCCACGGACACCGCCCTGCGCACCGGCTCCAGCACGCGCAGTTGCGAATCCATGATGATCAGGGCCACGGCCAGGACGACCAGAACGACCAGCCGCACCTCTGCCGGCGGGCCGCGCCTGAATAGGGGAGGAGTCCCTTGTCGTTGCATGAATCTCAGCCCGGGCGGTCGCGCCCGGAGCCCCCGCCGCGGCCGGAGCCGCAAGACAACAGGGCTCCGGGCTGGCGCAAGGAATTAGTCGTTGATGAAGATGGCGCCGAGTTTCTCAAGATGTTCCAGCGCTTCGCCGCAACCGCGCACCACGCAGGTCAGGGGATCGTCGGCCACCACCACGGGCAGGCCGGTTTCCTCTTGGAGCAGGCGGTCCAGGTCGCGCAGCAGCGCGCCGCCGCCGGTCAGGGCGATACCCTTGTCGGTGATGTCGGCGCCCAGCTCGGGCGGCGTCTGTTCCAGGGCGATCTTCACGGCGGACACGATCTGGTTCAGCGGATCGGTCAGCGATTCCAGGATCTCGTTGGACGAGACCGTGAAGCTGCGCGGCACGCCTTCGGCCAGGTTGCGGCCCTTGACCTCGATCTCGCGGACTTCGGAGCCGGGGAAGGCCGAGCCGATTTCCTTCTTGATGAGTTCGGCGGTGGGCTCGCCGATCAGCATGCCGTAGTTGCGGCGGATGTAGTTGACGATGGCCTCGTCGAACTTGTCGCCGCCGACGCGGACCGAGCCCTTGTAGACCATGCCGCCCAGCGAGATCACCGCCACTTCGGTGGTGCCGCCGCCGATGTCGACGACCATGGAGCCGCTGGCGTCGGACACGGCCAGGCCGGCGCCGATGGCGGCGGCCATGGGTTCCTCGATCAGGAACACGTGCGAGGCGCCCGCGCCCAGCGCGGATTCGCGGATGGCGCGGCGTTCAACCTGGGTGGAGCCGCAGGGCACGCAGACGATGATGCGCGGGCTGGGCGCCAGCATGTTGCGGGGGTGCACCATGCGGATGAACTGCTTGAGCATCTGCTCGGTGACGGTGAAGTCGGCGATCACGCCGTCCTTCATGGGCCGGATGGCCTCGATGTTGCCGGGGACGCGGCCAAGCATCTGCTTGGCTTCGTGGCCGACGGCCTGGATGATCTTCTTGCCGTGGGGACCGCCTTCATGACGGATAGCGACCACGGAGGGCTCATCGAGCACGATGCCCTTGCCGCGGACGTAGATCAGCGTATTGGCGGTACCGAGGTCGATCGCCATATCGCTGGAAAAATAACTGCGCAGGAATCCGAACATGGGAGCTCAGCAAATTCTGGGGGGGGAATTGGGTCAGGCCGCGGGGCGCACGGTCCGGATACACTCGAACCCGCCTGTCGTCACGGCGATTAAACCGTGAATCATAACTTATAATTTCCGTGGAAATAGCGCATAAATGCAGGCTATTCAAGCTTTGTAACGGGTTGGGCGTATGCATACTGTCCCGGCCCTCCCCCGGCCTTCCGTTATTCGAATTTCGAAATCCCCATGGCGCTCAACGACAAAGATGTGGCCCGCATAGCCCGGCTGGCCAGAATCGAACTGACCCCGGAACAGCGCGCCCACGCGCAGACCGAACTGAACGGCATCCTCCACCTGATCGAGCGGCTGCAGTCGGTCGACACGCAAGGCGTCGAGCCGCTGGCCCATCCGCTGTCGGCCCACGAGGACATCACCCTGCGCCTGCGCGAGGACGCCGTCACCGAGCCCAGCTCGGAAACCCGCCGCCAGGAACTGCTGGCCAACGCCCCGGACGCCCAGGACGGCCTGTTCCTGGTTCCCAAGGTCATCGAGTAAGCCATGACGAAACCCGCCCTGCATACCCAATTCGAGGGGATCGCCGGCCTGCGCGCGGCCCTCGCCCAGCGCCAGGTCAGCGCCGTCGACCTGGCGCAAAGCGCGCTGGCCGCCGCCGAGGCCGCCAGCGGCCTGAACAGCTTCTTACATATTGACGCCGAATTGACGCTGGCCCAGGCCCGCGCCGCCGACGCCGCCCTGGCCGCCGGCACCGCCGGCGCCCTGGCCGGCATCCCCATCGCCCACAAGGACGCCTTCGTCACCCGCGGCTGGCGCACCACCGCCGGCAGCAAGATGCTGGACGGCTACGTCAGCCCGTTCGACGCCACCGTGGTCGAGCGCCTGCAGGCGGCCGGCGCCGTGTCGCTGGGCAAGCTCAACTGCGACGAATTCGCCATGGGCTCGGGCAACGAGAACTCCGCCTACGGCCCTGTCCGGAACCCCTGGGACACGACTGCCGTGCCCGGCGGCTCCTCGGGCGGCTCGGCCGCCGCCGTGGCCGCCCGCCTGGTGGCCGCCGCCACCGGCACCGACACCGGCGGCTCGGTGCGCCAGCCCGCCGCCCTGTGCGGCGTCAGCGGCATCAAGCCCACCTACGGCACCGTCTCGCGTTTCGGCATGGTGGCCTTCGGCTCCAGCCTGGACCAGGCCGGCCCGCTGGCCGAGAGCGCCCGCGACCTGCTCGAGCTGCTGGACGTCATGAGCGGCTTCGACCCGCGCGACGCCACCAGCCTGGAAAAATGCGATGCCGCCGTCAACGAGCCGGGCCGCGTGCGGCGCGACTTCGACGCCGCCCAGGCTCGCCATGACGCCGCCGGCAGCCAGCCCCTGAAGGGCCTGCGCATCGGCGTGCCGGCCGAGTACTTCGGCGCCGGCCTGGCGCCGGACGTGGCCGCGGCCGTGGAAGCCGCCCTGGCGCAGTTCGAGGCGCTGGGCGCCGTGCGCGTGGCGGTGTCGCTGCCGCGCACCGAGCTGGCCATCCCCGCCTACTACGTCATCGCCCCCGCCGAAGCGTCCAGCAACCTGGCCCGCTACGACGGCGTGCGCTACGGCCACCGCGCCGCCCAGTACGACGGTCTGGAAAAAATGATCAGCATCTCGCGCGCCGAAGGCTTCGGCGACGAGGTCAAGCGCCGCATCCTGATCGGCACCTACGTGCTGTCCCACGGCTACTACGACGCCTATTACCTGCAGGCCCAGCGCCTGCGCCGCATGATCGCGCAGGATTTCCAGCGCGCCTATGCCGACCAGTGCGACGTGATCATGGGCCCGGTGACGCCGACGGTCGCCAAGAACATCGGCGACAACCGCGACGACCCCACCGCCGACTGGCTGGCCGACGTCTACACGCTGGGCGTGAGCCTGGCCGGCCTGCCGGCCATGTCGGTTCCATGCGGCTTCGGCGGCATGGACAACCGTCGCCCCATCGGCCTGCAGATCATCGGCAACTACTTCGACGAAGGCCGCCTCCTGGCCATCGCCGACCGCTATCAACAAGTCACCGACTGGCACAAGAAAGTGCCGGCTCCGCAGGCATGAAGCCCACCCCCGGAAGCGCTGCGCGCTTCCCCCTCAAGGGGGCATGCCTGCGGACCGGCAAAGCCGGCTCCGCGGCATCCCGCTGGGCAAGGCCTGCTTCATGCAAGACAAGCGGCTCACAACGCAATGGATTACTGACATGAACTGGGAAATCGTCATCGGCCTGGAAACGCACACGCAGCTTTCCACCGACTCCAAGATCTTTTCGGGCAGCAGCACCCGCTTCGGCTCGGCCGCCAACACCCAGGCCAACGTGGTCGACCTGGCGCTGCCGGGCAGCCTGCCGGTCATGAACCGCGGCGCCGCCGAGCGCGCCATCCGCTTCGGCCTGGCCGTGGGCGCCGAGATCGCGCCGCGCTCGGTGTTCGCGCGCAAGAACTACTTCTACCCCGACCTGCCCAAGGGCTACCAGATCAGCCAGTACGAACTGCCGGTGGTGGTGGGCGGCTCGCTCTCCTTCTTCGTCGGCGAAGAAGAAAAGACCATCAACCTGACCCGCGCGCACCTGGAAGAGGACGCCGGCAAGTCGCTGCACGACGCCTTTCACCTAGCCAACGGCGCCGCCGCCAGCGGCATCGACCTGAACCGCGCCGGCACGCCGCTGCTGGAAATCGTGACCGAGCCGGAAATGCGTTCGGCCGCCGAGGCCGTGGCCTACGCCCGCGCGCTGCACAGCCTGGTCGTGTGGCTGGGCATCTGCGACGGCAACATGCAGGAAGGCTCGTTCCGCTGCGACGCCAACGTGTCCGTGCGTCCGGTCGGCCAGAAGGAATTCGGCACCCGCACCGAGATCAAGAACGTCAACTCGTTCCGCTTCCTGGAACGCGCCATCCAGTACGAGGCGCGCCGCCAGATCGAACTGATCGAGGACGGCGGCACGGTGGTGCAGGAAACCCGCCTGTACGACGCCGACCGCGACCAAACCCGTAGCATGCGCAGCAAGGAAGACGCGCACGACTACCGCTACTTCCCCGACCCCGACCTGCCGCCGCTGGTGATCTCGCGCGCCTGGGTCGACGAGGTCCGCGCCGCCATGCCCGAGCTGCCCGCCGCGCTGCGCGCCCGCTTCGAGTCCGACTACGGCCTGACCGCCTACGACGCCGCCCAGCTCAGCGCCAGCCGCGGCCTGGCCGCCTACTTCGAGGCCGTGTCCCAGGCGCTGCCCGCCGGCCAGGCCAAGCTGGCCGCCAACTGGATCATGGGCGAGGTCGCCGCCACGCTCAACAAGGAAGAAAAGGACATCGCCGACGCCCCGGTGCAGGCGCCCGCCCTGGCCGCGCTGATCAACCGCATCATCGACGGCACCATCTCCAACAAGATCGCCCGCGAAGTGTTCGGCGCCATGTGGGCCGGCGAGAACGGCGGCCAGCCCGACGCCATCATCGAGGCGCGCGGCCTCAAGCAGATCAGCGACACGGGCGCCATCGGCGCCATGATCGACGAGGTGCTGGCGGCCAACGCGGCCATCGTCGAGGAATACCGCGCCGGCAAGCAGAAGGCTTTCAATTCCCTGGTCGGCCAGATCATGAAGGCCGCCCGCGGCAAGGCCAACCCGCAACAGGTCAACGACCTGCTCAAGCAGAAGCTGGACGGCTGACAGGGTCAGCGCTTTATCAGACCGACTCAGGGCCGCGGCGTATTGCCGCGGCCTTTTTGTTGGCCAAGAATGAACGGGTCGATATTCGATTGGAGACCCGAGCCATGACGATGCCCTATCTGTCCGTCCCGCTGGAGCAGGTTGCCGCGCGGCTTGATGAAATGATCCAGGCGGCCCGGGATGGCGCTTGCGTGGTCATTACGCATGATGGCCAGGCGCATGCCCGGATCTGCGAGGTCAATCCCCTGCTGACCGAAGAGGCGCATCAGGCGATCGAGGATCTCAAGAACTTCCCCCAGCGCCCACCCATCGACGAAGCCACCTGGTGGTATCTCGTCAAAGGCATACACGGATGAAGCTCGTGCTTGATGCCTCCGTCGCACTAAGCTGGCTGAAACTACCCAGCCAGCCCTTCCATACGCAGGCCATGGATATCCTGAACGACCTGCAGGGCAGTTCGGCCCTCGTTCCGGCGATATGGTCGCTGGAGGTCGCCCAAGGCGCACTGCGCGTAGAACGTTCCAAGGCGGCAACCACCGACGAATTGGCACGATTCACACGACTCGTACGCAGCGCACCCGTCGTCCACGACTCGCGCCCGCCGGATCGATGGCTTGCCTCCAGCGTATCGCTAGCCCGCACGCATGGGCTGACCGTCTATGACGCGTCCTATCTCGAACTCGCGTTGACCTCTCGCGTGCCTCTCGCCACGTTCGATCGAAAACTGGCATCCGTGGCACGCGCGCTGGACCTGGAACTCGCGGCACAGACCAGCGGGCTGGCGGAGCCCATCGTCGGATATGACGTGCCAGCAAGCGTAATTCATTGCGCGACAAGCGACCTCGGCCCCTGTGTTGGCCGGGAATGGACGGCCCGACATCCGAACAGAGGCCAGACCATGACGATGCCCTATGTATCAGTCCCGCTGGAACAAGTCGCCGAGCGGCTTGATGACATGATCCAGGCCGCCAGGGACGGCGCCCGCGTGGTCATTGCTCATGACGGCCTGGCGCATGCACAGATATGCCAGGCCAATCCCTTGCTGACCGAAGAGGCGCATCAGGCGATTGAAGGCCTGAAGAACGGCCCCAAGATCCCCTACACCGACGAAGCCACCTGGTGGTACATGGTCAAGGGCATCTGCGAATGAAGCACTGGAACAGGAGCCTCGAAATGCCCCGCTACCTCGAAGTCCCTCAGGAGAAAGTCGGCGAACGGCTCGACACATTGATCCGCCTGGCGCATGAAGGCGCGCCTGGATGCAAGAGGACCGCAGGTGTAGCGGTGCTGACCACCCCGCCTTACTTCACCCCGTACTTGGTCCTATAAGCCAGCACTGCCTCGCGATGCTCGGCGAACGCCGCGTCGTCCTGCAGCAAGGCCAGGATGTCCGCCAGCGACGCAATCGACACCACCGGAATGCCATAGGTCTTGGCCACGTCCTGCACGGCCGAGTGCGCCGACAGCGCATCGTCCGGGCCGGCGCGTTCCATGCGGTCCATGGCGATCAGCACGGCGGCCGGCTCGGCGCCGGCGGCGCGGATGATCTCCACCGATTCGCGCACCGAGGTGCCGGCGGTGATCACGTCGTCGATGATCACGACCTTGCCCTTGAGCGGCGCGCCGACCAGCGTGCCGCCCTCGCCGTGGTCCTTGGCTTCCTTGCGGTTGTAGGCGAACGGCACGTCGCTCTTGCCCTGCATGGCCGGGTGGCCGGCCAGGGCCACGGCGGTGGCGGTGGCCAGCGGGATGCCCTTGTAGGCCGGACCGAACAGCATGTCGAAGCCCACGCCCGAGTCCAGCAGCGCCTGGGCATAGAAACCGGCCAGCTTGCCGACGGAAGCGCCGGAATTGAACAGGCCGGCGTTGAAGAAGTACGGGCTGATGCGTCCCGATTTCACCTTGAAGCTGCCGAAGCGCAGCACGCCTTCATTCAGGGCGAAACGGACGAAATCGAGGGCGGTGGACGTTTGGGCGGCAGGCATGCGGGCATTCCAGATAGGTGGCGAACGCCAGCATTTTATCCGCTGCGCCGGCCGCGAGAGATCGCCGGCAGTCCGGGCGCGGGCCAGTGCGCGCCGGACTGGCTGCCCGCGCACGCCCGACGCACAATCCTGCACTCGCCCGAGGTGCACGCCCATTTGCCTCCTCACGCGCACCGTGCCCGCCCCCCGACACGCAGCGCGTGCAAGCGGGCCCCAAGCCGCGCGGCCCGCCCGAGTCGGTTAAATTCCAGGCATAGTCCGGCCCCATACGGGGGCCGCCGCCTTATTGGGAGTACCGCCTTGCTGCGCATCACGTCGCTCAACCTCAACGGCATCCGTTCCGCCTTCCGCAAGGGCCTGCAGCCCTGGATGGACAAGCACGGCGCCGACATCCTGTGCCTGCAGGAAATCAAGATCGCGGACGCCGACCTGACCGACGATCTGCGTCACCCGCCCGGCTACACCGGCCATTTCCACCACGCCGAGAAGAAGGGCTACAGCGGCGTCGGCCTGTACCTGCGCGACGCCGCCGAGCGCGTCAACATCGGCCTGGACTGCGAGGAGTTCGATCCCGAGGGCCGCATCATCCGCGCCGACTGGAAAGACCTGTCGGTCATCAGCGCCTACCTGCCGTCCGGTTCCAGCGGCGACGAGCGCCAGCAGGCCAAGTACCGCTTCCTGGACCGCTTCGGCCCGTGGCTGGACGGCCTGATGAAGGAACACAAGAAGAGCGGCCGCGAGTTCGTGGTCTGCGGCGACTGGAACATCGCCCACAAGGAAATCGACCTGAAGAACTGGAAGGGCAACCTGAAGAACTCCGGTTTCCTGCCCGAGGAACGGGCCTGGCTGACCGAGGTCTTCGACAAGCGCGGCTTCGTCGACGTGTTCCGCACGCTGGACGACCGCGCCGAGCAATACACCTGGTGGAGCAATCGCGGCCAGGCCTGGGCCAAGAACGTGGGGTGGCGCATCGATTACCAGATCGCCACGCCCGGCATCGCGGCCCGCGCCCGCGCCGCCTCGATCTACAAGGACGAGCGCTTCTCCGACCACGCGCCGCTCACCATCGACTACGACGTCAAGCTCTGAACCCCAGCCGGGCCGGACCCGGACCCGGCCTCAGCGCCGCTCCGGACGGGTTTGCGCCCGTCCGGCACGCCGCCATCCGACTGATATCCGTCAAAAATAAAATAGGGACACATAAATGGAAAATTGTCGGCGGACTCTCCCTCACAGCGTCCGATTTCAGCGTCTTTCCCCTATGGGAACCCCTTCCGGCTGCTTGGGAGGCTTTTCCAATAAAACGGGGACATAATAAATATCAAGAAAATACAAAGACCTACGTGTTCCCCAAGTAGCGGCGCGCGGGAGCAGCCCCGTCCCAACAATAATATGTCCCCGTTTATTGGGGTAATATTTCCCTTTCATATCAAGGGGATGGAGCACACCCAGGCTTTGCGCAGGGCAACAATTTGCCCCTACAATTCTTCGCACCAGGGCGGTGCGTACGCGCACCAAAACAAGCCCAAGCGCCCCATGACGGCGCACCTTGCACCCTTTTGAAGCAGCCCCCAAGGAGATCATGTTGAAAGTGCAGAGTCTGGACGACTTCCTGCGCGGCGTCGCCGCGCGCGATCCGCAACAGCCGGAATTCATGCAAGCCGTCCAGGAGGTGATGCTGAGCCTGTGGCCGTTCATCGAAAAGCACCCCCACTACGCCGAGCACGCCATCCTCGAGCGCCTGGTGGAGCCCGAGCGCGTGATCCAGTTCCGCGTGTGCTGGACCGATGACCAGGGCCAGGCCCGCGTCAACCGCGCTTTCCGCATCCAGCACAGCTCGGCCATCGGCCCCTTCAAGGGCGGCATGCGCTTCCATCCCTCGGTGAACCTGTCGATCCTGAAGTTCCTGGCGTTCGAACAGACGCTGAAGAACGCGTTGACCACGCTGCCCATGGGCGGCGGCAAGGGCGGCTCGGACTTCGACCCCAAGGGCAAGTCCGACGCCGAAGTCATGCGCTTCTGCCAGGCCCTGATGATCGAGCTGTACCGCCACCTGGGCCCGGACACCGACGTGCCGGCCGGCGACATCGGCGTGGGCGCGCGTGAAGTCGGCTTCATGGCCGGCATGATGAAGAAGCTGTCCAATTCCACCGCCAGCGTGTTCACCGGCAAGGGCCTGACCTTCGGCGGCAGCCTGATCCGCCCCGAGGCCACCGGCTACGGCACCGTGTACTTCGCCGAGGAAATGCTCAAGCGCATCGGCCGCTCGTTCGATGGCCTGCGCGTGTCGGTGTCCGGCTCGGGCAACGTGGCGCAATACGCCATCGAGAAGGCCATGGCGCTGGGCGCCAAGGTCGTGACGGTGTCCGATTCCAACGGCACGGTGGTCGACGAGGCCGGCTTCACGCACGAGAAGCTGCTGGCCCTGATGCACATCAAGAACGACCTGCGCGGCCGCCTTGACGCCTACGCCAGCCAGTTCGGCCTGAAGTACGAAACCGGCAAGCGCCCCTGGCACGTGCCGGTCGACGTGGCCCTGCCCTGCGCCACGCAGAACGAGCTGGAACTGGCCGACGCCCAGACGCTGATCAAGAACGGCGTGCTGTGCGTGGCCGAGGGCGCCAACATGCCCGCCACGCTGGAAGCCGCCAAGGCCTTCATCGCCGCGCGCGTGCTGTACGCGCCGGGCAAGGCCAGCAACGCCGGCGGCGTGGCCGTGTCGGGCCTGGAAATGAGCCAGAACGCGGCCCGCCTGGCCTGGACCCGCGAGGAAGTGGACGCCCGCCTGCACGCCATCATGCGCGACATCCATGAGAACTGCGTGCGCCACGGCCACAGCGAGCGCGAATACGTGAACTACCTGGACGGCGCCAACATCGCCGGTTTCGTCAAGGTTGCCGACGCGATGCGTCAGCAAGGGCTGTACTAGGCCCCCCCGAGGCGCTGCGCGCCGTCCCCCAGGGGCGCCACTGCGGACCGGCAAAGCCGGCTCCGCGTGGCCCCGGTCGGGGAGGACTTGCCGAATTGAGGCGGGTCCGCCAGTGCAGCGGGTCAGTGCTGCGGGTGTAAGACCCGCAATTCCTGTTGTTCAGATGCAGCGATGCCCGCTCCGTGGAGCGGGCATCGCGCTTGCGCCTTGCTCGACTGAGCGCCTGGCGCTCAGTGCTTCATCGAGCTGTGGTCGTGGCTCATGCCGGGGTTGTGCGCGGCGGGCTTGACCTTGAACTGGACGGCGACCTCGCCGGCCTTCTCGAACTTGAGCGTGGCGGGCACCGAAGCGCCTTCGGCGAAGGGGGCTTTCAGCTTGAGGAACATGACGTGATAGCCGCCCGGAGCCAGCTTGACCTCGCCGCCGGCGGGCAGCGCGATGCCGCCCTCGACCTGGCGCATCTTGGCCACGCCATCCTTGGTTTCCACGGTATGCAGCTCGACGCGCTCGGCGGCGCTTGAACTGACCGACAGCAGGCGGTCGGCGGCCGTGGCCTTGTTGTCGATCTCCATATAGCCCGCGCCATTGGACTGGCCCGGCGCCGAGGCGCGCACCCACAAGTCGTCGATCTCGACCTGGCCGGCCTGGTAGTCCTTGGCCCAGGCGGAACCGGCCGCGCACAGGCCCATGGCGGCGATGACTGCGAACTTGCGTAGTTTCATGCGTATGTCCTCCGGGAGATTAGCGCCGCCGCACCAGGCTGCGCGCGGCGGACAGGACCGAATCGGTCAGGGCTTCCATCGCCTCGGAGTTTACCCGCCAATGCTGCCAGTACAGCGGCACGTCTTCCCAGGCGCGGCCCCGCAGCAGCATCAGATGACCTGCGTCAAGGTGCTCCTGCACCAGCGGCAGCGGATTCATGGTCCAGCCCAGCCCGCCCAGCGTGGCCTGCACGAAGGCGCGGGTGGACGGCACCCACCAGACCGGCGGCTGCCAGGGCGCGGGATCCGAGATCTTGTGCGCGAAGCGGGCCTGCAGCGCGTCCTTGCGGTTGAACACCAGCACCGGCGCCTGCGCCAGCGTCTGGGCGTTCACGCCCTGCGAGAAATAGCGCTTGTGGAAGTCCGGCGAGCAGGTCGCCACGTAGCGCATGCTGCCCAGCGCGTGGATGCGGCAGCCCTGCACCGGATCGGCCAGCGTGGTCACCGCGCCCAGCACGGCGCCGTTGCGCAACAGCGCGGCCGTGTGATCCTGGTCCTCGGATTGCATGTCCAGCGTGGCGCGGGTGCGCGCCGAAAACTGCAGCGCCGCCTCGACGAACCAGGTTTCCAGGCTGTCGTGGTTGACGGCGATGGGGATGCTGGCGTGCGGCACGTCGTCCTCGGCCACGCCCAGGCGATTGAGCGCGTCGTGTTCCAGCAGCGCGGTCTGTTCCGCCAATTGCACCAGCACCCGGCCGTCGGCGGTGGCGGCGGCGGGCACCGTGCGCTGCACCAGCAGCCGGCCCATGCGGTCTTCCAGCGCCTTGATCCGCTGCGACACCGCCGACGGCGTCACGCTCAGCGCCAGCGCGGCGCGCTCGAAACTGCCTTCGCGCACCACCGCCGCCAGGGCCCGCAGATTGCCGTGATCGATCTTCATGGCTGAATTAGTTTTGCTTAAGATAATGAAGGAAAATTAGCTGTATTTCAGGTAGCCGGCAAGCGACAATTCATCATGCCGGCACGCCTGCGCGCGCCGACGCCCCGCTTCATCGCCAGCCTCCCCAGGACGGAAAAGCCATTCCGGCATGCGCTTGCCGCCGCCGGAACGGGCCGGCTTGACGATGAAAACACCCATGCCGCGCACCACGCGTGCGCCCGCCGTCTCCGGAGACCACCGGAAACGACCGGGCGCCGAACGCCTCGCGCGCGCCTGGGACTTGTAGCCATCGAGCGCCGGCACAGGCGCAGCAGCAGAGGTATCCGCATCATGTTCACCACCCTGTCATCTCCCCTCTTCTTCACCGCCTGGGCCAGCGGCACGGCCACCGGGCTGGGCCTGTTCGCCGTCGTGGGCGCGCAAAGCGCGTTCATCCTGCGCCAGGGCCTGATGCGCGCGCATCTGGCCAGCGTGGTCGCCATCTGCGCGCTGATCGACGCCGTCTTCATCTTCGCCAGCGTGTCCGGCCTGCAGGCCCTGACCACCTGGTTCCCCTGGCTGACCACGGCCGTGCTGTGGTTCGGCGTGGCCTTCCTGTCCTGGTACGCGCTGCAATCGGCGCGCCGCGCCTGGAGCGCGAACGGCGGCCTGGCGGCGGCGCGCGAGGCCGTGCCCTCGCGCCGCGCGGCCATGCTGGGCGCGCTGGGCTTTTCGCTGCTGAACCCGCATTTCTGGCTGGACATGGTGGTGGTCGGCTCGCTGGCGCACGGCTTCGACGACGCCCGCATGGCCTTCGCCGCCGGCGCCTTCACCGCCAGCCTGCTGTGGCTGGCCGTGCTCAGCATCGGCTCGCGGCTGTTCGCCCCGTTCTTCGCCAGCGCCTCGGCCTGGCGCGTGCTGGACGGCATCATCGCCGTGATCATGGCCGCGCTGGCGGTCAGCCTGGCGCTCAAGGGCATCTGAGCCGCCTGGCGCCCGCACGGCGGGGGTCCTCCCCGCCGCCTTCCTCACCCGCCCCTTGCCCAGGAGCGCCGCCATGTACACCGCCACCTTCATCTTCGCCAAGAAGCAATACGACGAGGATTTCCACCTGCTGGACGGCCAGATCGCCGAGGCCGCGCGCGCCCTGCCCGGCTACCTGGGCGAGGAGTCCTGGGAAGACCCGGCGCGCGGACTGGTCAGCAATGTCTATTACTGGGAATCGCTGGACGCGTTGCAGGCGCTGATCCGCCTCCCGCTGCACCAGCAGGCCAAGGCCGCCCAATCCCGCTGGCTGGACGGCTACCGCGTCGTCATCGCGCAGGTGATCCGGCAATACGGCGACGACCGCCTGCCGCCCCTGGCCGCCATCCCCGGCGCCTCGCCCAGCCGCTGACCCTCGCGCCCGCCGGGCCCGGCTACCCAAGCGTTTTCCCTAGGTCTGGCCGCCATGTGCCGGGCGGCTACCCAATTCCCGTAAAAACCCTCCCTAGGGATTTCCACGGAAGTGCGCCGCCGAGTCAGATTCGCGTAAGAGATTAAGCAGACAGTCACACCACGCAACACAAGCATGCGCGCCGCACGTTGCATCCAGGCGCCGGCAACAGGTTTTCGACGCAGTTCCACCAATTACAACGGAGACACACTCATGGACTTTCGTTTGAAGCTGCTGGCAGGAACCCTTGCATTTGCCCTGTCGGCCGCGTCCCACGCCGCCGATCCCATCAAGATCGGCGTGGCCGGCCCCTATACCGGGGGTTCTTCCTCGATGGGCGTGAGCATGCGCGACGGTGTGCGCCTGGCGATCGAAGAGATCAACAAGGGCGGCGGTGTGCTGGGCCGCCAGCTGGTCGCGGTGGAGCGCGACGACGAGGCCAAGAACGAGCGCGGCGTGCAGATCGCCCAGGAGCTGATCAACAAGGAACAGGTCACCGCCACCGTCGGCTACATCAATACCGGCGTGGCCCTGGCCTCGCAGCGCTTCTACCAGGACGCCAAGATCCCGGTATTCAACAACGTGGCCACGGGCAGCGTCATCACGCACCAGTTCAAGGCGCCCGAATACCCGGACAACTACGTGTTCCGCAACGCGGCGCACGACAGCATCCAGGCGCCGATGATCGTCGAGGAAGCCATCACCCGCCGCGGCTTCAAGAAGGTCGCGATCCTGGCCGACTCCACCAACTACGGCCAGCTCGGCCGCGAGGACCTGGAAAAGGCCCTGGCCGCCAAGGGCATCAAGCCGGTGGCCGTGGAGAAGTTCAACATCAAGGACGTGGACATGACGGCCCAGCTGCTCAAGTCCAAGGAAGCCGGCGCCGAGGCGGTGCTGACCTACGGCATCGGCCCCGAGCTGGCGCAGATCGCCAACGGCATGGCCAAGCTGGGCTGGAAGGTGCCGATCATCGGCAGCTGGACGCTGTCCATGGCCAACTACATCGACAACTCGGGCACCAATGGCGAAGGCGCGCGCATGCCGCAGACCTTCATCCAGGACCCGGACACGCCCAAGCGCAAGGCCTTCATCGACGCCTACCTGGCCAAGTTCAAGCCCAAGAACAACCGCATCGACTCGCCGGTGTCGGCGGCCCAGGGCTATGACTCGATCTTCCTGCTGGCCGCGGCCATCAAGCAGGCCAACTCCACCGAGGGCCCGAAGATCCGCGAAGCGCTGGAAAACCTGCAGACGCCGGTCGAAGGCGTGGTGATGACCTACAACAAGCCGTTCAGCCACGACAACCACGACGCGATCACGGCCAAGGAAGTGGTGATCGGCGAGGTCAAGGGCGGGCGCGTGGTCAAGGCGAACTAGACCCACCCGAGAAGCGCTGCGCGCTTCTTCCCTCAAGGGCGCTGCCGCGGACCGGAAGGGGAAGCCCACCCGTGAAGCGCTGCGCGCCTCTTCCCTCAAGGGCGCTGCTGCGGACCGGCCAAGCCGGCTCCGCGCAGCCCCGATCAGGGGACGGCCTGGTCGCGTTGCGGCCTTGCTCTTCGTAGGAGATGCCTCGGGATGGCACAGCGTATTTCGGATCGGTTTGACTGAAGCAGCCTTGCGGTGCCATGGCCCTGCTCCTTGAGGGAGCTTCGCCACGGCGCGGCCGGCTGATGCCGTTGGATGTGATGCAGGTGGCGCGCAGCGCCTTGGACAACAGAGAACCGCGTTCCGGCCAAGGGATCTGGCACGGGACGCCGGCGCCACGAAGACACACCATGATTCTTCTACAGCTTATCTATAGCGGTATCGCGCTGGGCATGATCTATGCCGTCATCGCGTTCGGATACC
The DNA here is from genome assembly GCF_018195695.1 of Achromobacter sp. Marseille-Q0513. NCBI lineage: Bacteria > Pseudomonadati > Pseudomonadota > Betaproteobacteria > Burkholderiales > Alcaligenaceae > Achromobacter > Achromobacter sp. Marseille-Q0513. Next base: position 31,149 of record NZ_JAGTJY010000017.1, read on the forward strand.
AGCTCACCTTCGCCACGTCGGGCACGCTCAATTTCGGTCAGGGCGAAGCCCTGATGCTGGGCGCGCTGGTCGGCCTCACGCTGGTGGGGCTGGGCGTGAACTACTGGGTCATGATCCCCATCGTCTGCATATTCGGCTTCGCGCAGGGCGCGCTGGTCGAGCGGGTCGGCGTGCGGCCGGCCATCAAGACGCGGTCGGAATTCGGCTGGATCATGGCCACCATCGCGCTGGGCATCATCTTCAAGAACGTGGCCGAGAACGTCTGGGGCCGCGACGACCTGCGCTTTCCCTCGCCGCTGCCCGAGGCGCCGATCCAGGTGCTGGGCGCCAACGTGCTGCCCATGGAGCTGCTGGTGGTGCTCGGCGCGCTGGCCATGATGCTGCTGGTGGAAGTGTTCAACCGCAAGTCCATCTACGGCAAGGCCTTCGTCGCCACGTCCAATGACCGCGACGCCGCCGGACTGATGGGCATCAACACCGGCATGGTGATCACGTTTTCCTATGCGCTGTCGTCGCTGACGGCGGCCTTCGCCGGCGTGCTGGTGGCGCCGCTGACGCTGACCGGCGCCACCATGGGCGCGGTGCTGGGCCTGAAGGCCTTCGCGGTCGCCATCATCGGCGGCCTGTCCAGCGGCATGGGCGTGGTGGTGGGCGGCCTGATCCTGGGCATCGCCGAGACCACCACCGGCTTCTATCTTTCGACGGGGTACAAGGACGTGCCTGGACTGGTGCTGCTGCTGCTCGTGCTGACCTTCAAACCCGCCGGCCTGTTCGGCAAGACCGCGATCAAGAAGGTGTGACGACGATGAAACCCCTGCATCTGCTGCTGTCCGTCGTCGCCGTCGCCTGCCTGGCCGCCGTGCCGCTGGGTGTGACCAACACCTATTACCTGCACCTGATCGAAACCATCATGATCTATGCGATCCTGCTGTTCGGGCTCGATATCGTGGTGGGCTACACCGGCCAGGTCTCGCTGGGCCATGCCGGCCTGTTCGGCATCGGCTCCTACGTGGCCGGCGTGCTGTTCTTCCATCTGCAGCTGCCCATCTGGCTGACGCTGCCGGCCGCCATCCTGATCGCGGCGGCCTTCGGCGCGGTGCTGGCGCTGCCGGCGCTGCGCGTCACCGGCCCGTACCTGGCGATGGTGACGCTGGCCTTCGGCACCATCATCCAGATCCTCATCAACGAGATGACCTTCCTGACCGAAGGACCGCTGGGCATCAAGATCCCCAAGCCGTCCATCGGCGGCCACGTGCTGAACAAGAGCGAGTACTTCTGGCTGGTCGCCGCGCTGCTGGTGCTGTCGCTGATCGTGGTGCACCGCATCCTCAAGTCGCACCTGGGGCGCTCGTTCGAGGCGCTGCGCGACAGCCCGATCGCGTCGGACTGCATGGGCGTGTCGGTCTACCGGCACAAGGTATTCGCCTTCGTCATCAGCGCCGGCTTCGCCGGCCTGGCCGGGGCGCTGTACTCCTATTCCGAACAGTACATCTCGCCCAACACCTACAACTTCGAACTCACCATCCTGTTCCTGCTGGCCATCATCATGGGCGGGCGCAAAAGCCGCACCGGCGCGCTGCTGGGCGCGGCCATCATCGTGCTGCTGCCCAAGATGCTGGACGACATCGCCACCTTCCGGCTGATCGCGCTGGGCGTGGCCGTCGTGGTGACGGTCGGCGGCGCCATGGCCGTCGCGCGCGGCCGCACCGAAGTCCGCAAGCTGGCCGTGCCGGTGGTCGGCACCATCGCGCTGGCGGTGTTCTCGTACTGGCTGGACGCGGTGACCGACTGGCGCCTGACCATCTTCGGCGCCATGATCCTGTTCGTGGTCTATTACCTGCCCGACGGCATCGTGGGCTTCGTGCGCAACCTGTTCTTCTCGGGCCGCCGCGCGGCCCTGTCGGTCAAGAAGGACCTGGTCAAGCAGCAGGAAGCCGTGCCGGATGCCGCGCGCGGCAACGGCGAGACCCTGCTCGCGGCCAAGGGCGTGCTGATGCAGTTCGGCGGCCTGAAGGCGCTGAACCAGGTGGACCTGACCGTCAAGCGCGGCACCATCCACGGCCTGATCGGCCCCAACGGCTCGGGTAAGAGCACCATGATGAACGTGCTGACCGGCATCTACGTGCCGACGGCCGGCTCGGTGGACTTCTCCGGCAAGTCGCTGGTGGGCCTGGCGCCGGCCGACATCGCCGCCTCCGGCGTGGCCCGCACCTTCCAGAACGTGCAGCTGTTCGGCGAGATGACGGCGCTGGAGAACGTGCTGGTGGGCCTGCACCATACCTTCGACACCGGGCTGGCCGGCATCGCGCTGCGCACGCCCGGCTGGAAGCGCGAGGAACAGCGCGCGCGGGCCCGCGCCCAGGCGCTGCTGGAATTCGTCGGCCTGGAGGACCTGGCCAGCGAGGAAGCGCGCAACCTGCCCTACGGCAAGCAGCGCCTGCTGGAAATCGCCCGCGCGCTGGCGCTGGACCCGCAGCTGCTGCTGCTGGACGAGCCGGCCGCCGGCCTGACCGCGCCCGACATCGTCGAGCTGCTGGCCATCATCCGCAAGGTCCGCGACCACGGCATCACGCTGATCCTGATCGAGCACCACATGGACGTGGTCATGGGCGTGTGCGACACCGTGTCCGTGCTGGACTTCGGCCAGAAGATCGCCGAGGGCCTGCCCAATGAAGTGCAGAGCAACGCCAAGGTCATCGAGGCGTATCTGGGCGGCGCGACCGCTTGACGCCAAGGGGACACACGAGATGCTATCGATCAAGAATCTGGAAGCGGGCTACGGCAAGGTCAAGGTGCTGCACGGCATCAGCATGGAGGTGCCCAAGGCCAAGGTGGTCACGCTGATCGGCTCCAACGGCGCCGGCAAGACCACCACCATGCGCGCCCTGTCCGGCATGATCCGCCCCACCGCGGGCGAGGTCACGCTGGGCGGCAAGCGCATCGACGGGCTGGAATCGCACCGCATCGCGCGGCTGGGGCTGGCGCACTCGCCGGAAGGCCGGCGCGTGTTCCCGACGCTGTCGGTCACCGACAACCTGTTGCTGGGCGCCTTTCCGCGCCTGACCGGCAGCCGCCCCAAGGGCGACGTGCAGGCCGACCTCGGCCGCGCCATGGACCTGTTCCCGCGCCTGAAGGAACGGCGCGAGCAGCTGGCGGGCACGCTGTCCGGCGGCGAGCAGCAGATGCTGGCCATGGCCCGCGCCGTCATGCTGAACCCGGAGCTGGTGCTGCTGGACGAGCCTTCCATGGGCCTGGCGCCCATCCTGGTGGAGGAAGTGTTCCGCATCATCGCGCGCCTGAAGGACGAGGGCGTGACCATGCTGCTGGTCGAGCAGTTCGCCGCCGCCGCGCTCAACGTGGCCGATTACGGGTATGTGCTGGAGAACGGGCGCATCTCGGTGCACGGCTCGGCGGACAAGCTCAAGCATGATCCGGCCGTGGTTGCAGCCTATCTCGGCGGAAGTCATTGACCCCCCCCCGAAGCGCTGCGCGCTTCCCCCCCAGGGGGGCGCCACTGCGGACCGGCAGAGCCGGCTCCGCGTAAGGACGGCCCCACCCCCGAGCGCTGCGCGCTCCCCCCTCAAGGGGGCGCCACTGCGGACCGGCAAAGCCGGCTCCGCGTGGCCTCGCTTGGGACGGGGTTGCCGGATTGGGGCGTGCCTACTTTCTTGAAGCGCATCTACTTGCGCTGACGGGCACGCTGCGCGTGCAAAGGGCGGACCCCTTGCGGGATCCGCCCTCTTTTCGTGGTTGCGGCGCTTAGACGATGGTGAGCGTCACGTCGATGTTGCCGCGCGTGGCGTTCGAGTACGGGCAGACGATGTGGGCGGCGGCCACCAGCTTTTCGGCCTGGGCGCGGTCCATGCCCGGCAGCGAGATCTTCAGCTCGACTTCGATGCCGAAGCCGGTCGGGATGGGGCCGATGCCCACGACGCCGTTGACCGACACGTCCGACGGAATGGCGATCTTGTCGCGGCCGCCGACGAACTTCATCGCGCCCAGAAAGCAGGCCGAGTAGCCCACGGCGAACAGCTGCTCGGGGTTGGTGCCGGCGTTGCCGGCGCCGCCCAGCTCGCGCGGGGTGGTCAGCTTGACGTCGAGCGCGCCGTCGTCGCTGACGCCACGGCCTTCGCGGCCTCCGGTGGCGGTGGCGCTGGCACGGTAGAGGACTTTTTCGATGGACATGATGGATTCCCTGTTCAAGTGGAAAACGAAGCCGCCGGGGAAGGATTCCACATCGGCGGAGCACTGCCTGGACCGCAAGGCGCCAGACCGGCTTTGCGGCCTGGCGCGATCAAATCAGTAGCAAACGACTATATCGCGCGCTACTTATAAAACGAAATCGAACACCTGTTGTACCTCCCTTTCACTGCAACGTCATCACAGGCTGGCGACCAGCTTCTCGCGCAGGCCGTGCAGCGCACGCATCGTGTCCTGCGCCTCGTCCAGCGAGCATTGCGCGGCGGCGGCGATGGCATGCGGCACGGCCTCGGCGCGCTCGCGCAGCTCGCGGCCCTGGCGCGTCAGCGCCACGATCACCTGGCGCTCGTCGGCCTGGGCGCGCGTGCGGCTCACCAGCCCTGCGGCTTCCAGCCGCTTGAGCAGCGGCGTCAGCGTGGCGGAATCCAGAAACAGGCGTTCGCCGATGTCCGTGACCGTGATCCCGTCGCCTTCCCACAGCACCAGCATCACCAGGTACTGGGGATAGGTCAGGTCCAGCCCGCCCAGCAGCTTGCGGTAGACCTTGTTCATCGCCAGCGAGGTCGAATACAACGCGAAGCACAGCTGGCTGTCGAGCAGCAGCGGGTTGAACGCGCCTTTGGCCGGCTTGGCGAGGGACTTGGATCGGGATTTCATGGCGCAATATTAAATAGCGCACTATTTAATGTCAACACCCGTCCGCGTCATTTTTCTTTCATGGCCTGGCGTATCGCGACACGGGCCTCGTCCGCGCCAACCCCGAAGCCACTTCAGCCTGCCATCGCCAGGCCGTCGCTGCCTCGCGGCGCCATCGCGTCAGGCCGCCGTCTCGCCCTCGACCGCCTCGCGGTCCGAACCGTACTGTTTCAAGCCATCCAGGTCCAGCACCCGCACCGCACCATACTCCACGGTGAGCAGCCCCGCCTCTTCCAGCTTGCGCAAGGCCTGGTTGGCGCGCTGGCGCGACACGCGCGCCAGGTAGCCGACTTCTTCCTGGGTGATGGCCAGCCGCATGCCCATGCCCGGATACAGCAGCGGGTTGAACAGCTCGGCCAGGCAGCGCGCCACGCGCGCGTCCGGATCCAGCAGGCGGTCGTACTCGGCCTTGCCGATGAACTGCGCCACGCGCTCGTTCAATTGATGCAGCAGATAACGGTTGAACGGGATGCTGGTGTCCAGCAGCCAGTCGAACGTGGCCGCCGGCAGCCGCGCCACCACCGAATCGCGCAGCGCGACGATGTCATATTTGCGGACTTCGCGCTTGAGCAGCGAGCCCTCGCCGATCCAGCCGCCGGCCGGCACGCCGGTCAGCGAAGCGACCTTGCCCTCGGCATTGCCCACCGACACTTTCACCAGGCCGCCCAGCACGCCGATCCAGGCCTGGGCGAGTTCGCCCTTGCGCTCTATGATCGATCCGGCGCTCGCCTGCTGCACGGTAAGGTCCCGCTCGACCCGCGACTTCTGCTCGCCGTCGAGCACGCGGAACCAGGCCGCGGCGAGTTGCAGGGAGTCTGATAGCTGCATCGGGAATACCCTAAAAGTTCCTTGAATGTCGCGATGGTGACAGTTGGCGGCAACCCAACCTTATACCTTAACTCCTGCCGTAAATCTAAAACCAACTGGTCAAGCGCTCTGCCCCGGTCGCCTACTCGGTATCCGGCCCTTGCGCCCAAACCGGAGGAGACAACGTGGCACATTCTTCGCCCGCATCCGCATCGATGCCGGCCGCGTCGGACACTTTCCCGGCGCTGCTGCTCGCGCATGCACAGCAACGCGGGACGCGGCCCGCGATACGGGAAAAAGACCTCGGCATCTGGCAGACGCTGACCTGGTCGCAGGTCGCCGAACACGTGCGCCAGGTCGCGCACGGCCTGGCAGCCTCCGGCATTCGGCCCGGCATGCACGTGGCCGTCATCGGCGAGAACCGCCCGCGTCTCTACATGGCCATGATGGCCGCGCAATCGCTGGGCGCGATTCCCGTGCCGCTGTACCAGGACGCCGTCGCGCAGGAAATGGTCTATGTGCTGCAGGACGCCGAGGTCAGCGTCGCCGTGGTCGAGGACCAGGAACAAGTCGACAAGATGCTGGAGGTGCGCGAACAGTGCCCGGCATTGCAGCGCGTGGTGTACGACGACCCACGCGGCCTGCGCCACTACGCCGACCCCATGCTGATGTCCTACGAGCAGCTGGAAGCGCTGGGCCAGGAATACGCCGCGCAGCATCCCGATTTCTTCGCCCGCGCCGTCGCCGCCGTCAAGCCGCATGATCCGGCGGCCATGTTCTATACGTCCGGCACCACCGGCAAGCCCAAGGGCGTGGTGCTCACGCATCATGCGCTGATCGACCGCGCCCGCGCGGTGTCCGACATGGAGCAGCTGACCGACCGCGAAGACGTGCTGGCCTACCTGCCGCCGGCCTGGATCGGCCAGAACATGTTCTCGTACACGCAGCTGCTGGTCACGGGCTTCACGGTCAACCATCCCGAGTCGCCCGACACCGTCTCCATCGACATGCGCGACATCGGCCCCACCTACTACTTCGCGCCGCCGCGCGTGCTGGAAGGGCTGCTGACGCATGTGATGATCCGCATGGAAGATGCCGGCGTCGTCAAGCGCAAGCTGTTCCATGCCTGCATGAAGCTGGCGCGCCGCGTCGGCACCCGGATCCTGGACGGCGAATCCGTCGGCCCCTGGGACCGGCTGCGCTACGCGCTGGGCAACGCGCTGATCTACGGCCCGCTGCGCAACGCGCTGGGCATGAGCCGCGTGCGCGTGGCCTACACGGCGGGCGAGGCCATCGGCCCGGACCTGTTCGTGTTCTACCGCTCCATCGGCATCAACCTGAAGCAGCTGTACGGTTCCACCGAGACCTCCGTGTTCGTCTGCGTGCAGCCCGACGGCCAGGTGCGCGACGACACCGTCGGCCCGCCCGTGGCCGGCGTGGAGATCCGCGTGGCCGACAACGGCGAGATCCTGGTCAAGAGCCCCGGCCTGTTCAAGGAGTACTACCGCAACAGCGCCGCCACCGAGGAAGCGCACAGCAGCGATGGCTGGTTCCGCACCGGCGACGCCGGCTACCTGGACACCGACGGCCAGCTCAAGATCATCGACCGCGCCAAGGACGTGGGCAAGCTCGCCGACGGCAGCCTGTTCGCGCCCAAGTACATCGAGAACAAGCTCAAGTTCTTCCCGCACATCAAGGAAGCCGTGGCCTTCGGCGCCGACCGCGAGGACGTCTGCGCCTTCATCAACATCGACCTGGAAGCCGTGGGCAACTGGGCCGAGCGTCGCGGCATGCCCTACGCCGGCTACACCGACCTGGCCAGCAAGGACGAGGTCTACCAATTGATCGCCGACTGCGTCGAGCAGGTCAACGCCGACCTGGCCAGCGATCCCAAGCTGTGCGCCTCGCAGGTCAGCCGCTTCCTGATCCTGCACAAGGAGCTGGACCCGGACGACGACGAGCTGACCCGCACCCGCAAGGTGCGCCGCGCCTTCATCGCGCAGAAGTATGGCGTGCTGATCGACGCGCTGTTCGACGAAAAGCCATCGCAGTTCATCGAGACCGAAGTGAAATTCGAGGACGGTCGCGTCGGCAAGATCTCGGCCGACCTGAAGATCCGTCCGGTCAAGAAGTTCCCCCCCGTCACCGCCCGAGCCGCCTGAAGGTCAGAAACATGAGCGACATCGACCGCGACCAGCGCATCGGCGACGTGATGCTGGACATGCAGAACATTTCCCTGTCCTTCGGTGGCGTGAAAGCGCTGACGGACATCTCCTTCAATGTGCGCGAGCACGAGATCCGCGCCATCATCGGCCCCAACGGCGCCGGCAAGAGCTCGATGCTCAACGTCATCAACGGCGTCTACACGCCGCAGCAGGGCGGCATCTCGTTCCGGGGCGAGCGCTTCTCGCGCATGAACCCGCGCCGCGCCGCCGAAATGGGCATCGCCCGCACCTTTCAGAACCTGGCGCTGTTCAAGGGCATGAGCGTGCTGGACAACATCATGACCGGCCGCAACCTGCGCATGAAGTGCGGGCTGCTGTCCCAGGCCTTCCGCCTGGGCCGGGCCGAGCGCGAGGAAATCCAGCACCGCGAATTCGTCGAGAACATCATCGACTTCCTGGAGATCCAGGCCTACCGCAAGACGCCGGTGGGCCGCCTGCCCTACGGCCTGCAAAAGCGGGTGGACCTGGGCCGCGCGCTGGCGATGGAGCCGCGCCTGCTGCTGCTGGACGAGCCGATGGCCGGCATGAACATCGAGGAAAAGCAGGACATGAGCCGCTTCATCCTCGACGTCAACGACGAGTTCGGCACCACCATCGTGCTGATCGAGCACGACATGGGCGTGGTCATGGACATCTCCGACCGCGTCGTGGTGCTGGACTACGGCAAGAAGATCGGCGACGGCAAGCCCGACGAGGTGCGCGCCAACGAAGACGTCATCCGCGCCTACCTCGGCGTCTCCCATTAAGGCGGACAGACATGGGATTTTTTCTAGAGACCTTATTCGGCGGCCTGATGAGCGGCATGCTGTACGCGCTGATCGGCCTGGGCTTCGTGCTGATCTTCAAGGCGTCCGGCGTCTTCAACTTCGCGCAGGGCGCGATGGTGCTGGTGGCCGCGCTATCCATGGCCCGCTTCTCGGAGTGGTTCCCGCGCTGGCTGGGCTTTGACAACATGATCCTGGCCAACGTGCTGGCCTTCATCGCCAGCGCGGCGGTCATGTTCCTGCTGGCCGTCGCCATCGAGCGCTTCGTGCTGCGCCACCTGGTCAACCAGGAAGCCACCACGCTGCTGATGGCCACGCTGGGCATCAGCTACTTCCTGGACGGCCTGGGCCAGATCACCTTCGGCAGCTCGGTGTATTCGATCAACGTGGGCATGCCCAAGGATCCGCTGATGATCCTGGACTCGATGTTCGAGGGCGGCCTGCTGATCAACCTTGAAGATCTGACGGCGGCGGTCATCGCCGCGCTGCTGGTGGCCGCGCTGGCGCTGTTCTTCCAGTTCACCTCCACCGGCCGCGCGCTGCGCGCGGTGGCCGACGACCACCAGGCGGCGCAGTCCATCGGCATCCCGCTGAACCGCATCTGGGTGATCGTGTGGAGCGTGGCCGGCCTGGTGGCGCTGGTGGCCGGCATCATCTGGGGCTCGAAGTTCGGCGTGCAGTTCACGCTGTCCACGGCCGCGCTGCGGGCGCTGCCGGTCGTGATCCTGGGCGGCCTGACGTCCGTGCCGGGCGCCATCCTGGGCGGCCTGATCATCGGCGTGGGCGAGAAGCTGTCCGAGGTCTACCTGGGGTCGCTGGTGGGCGGCGGCATCGAAATCTGGTTCGCCTATGTGCTGGCGCTGGTGTTCCTGCTGTTCCGTCCGCAAGGGCTGTTCGGCGAGAAGATCATCGACCGCGTCTAGCCGACTGGCAGAGGATAAGAAACCATGTTCTACCGCGAAAACGGCCAATTCAAGACCAGCTATCGCGCCGACCAGCAGATCTTCCCGATCCGCCAGGACCGCATCTTCATCGGGCTGCTGCTGGCGGTCGCCTTCATCGCCGTCCCGGCGCTGGCCAGCGACTACCTGCTGCGCGCCATCCTCATTCCCTTCCTGATCCTGTCGCTGGCCGCCGTCGGCCTGAACATCCTGGTGGGCTACTGCGGCCAGATCTCGCTGGGCACCGGCGCCTTCATGGCGGTGGGCGCCTACGCGGCCTGGAACTTCGGCGTGCGCTTTCCCGGCATGCCGCTGATCGTGCAGATCCTGCTGGGCGGCTGCTTCGCCACCATCGTGGGCGTGATCTTCGGCATTCCCAGCCTGCGCATACGCGGCCTGTATCTGGCGGTGGCCACGCTGGCGGCGCAGTTCTTCGTGGACTGGGCCTTCCTGCGCATCCCGTTCTTCACCAACTACTCGTCCTCGGGCAACGTCTCGGTGCCGCAGCTGACCGCCTTCGGCCTGCCGGTGCAGAGCGCCATGGAAAAGTACCTGTTCGTGCTGATCCTGGTGGCGGTGTTCAGCCTGCTGGCCAAGAACCTGGTGCGCGGCGCCATCGGCCGCCAGTGGATGGCGATCCGCGACATGGACGTGGCCGCTTCCGTCATCGGCATCCGGCCCATGTACGCCAAGCTCACCGCCTTCGCGGTCAGCTCCTTCATCGTCGGCGTGGCCGGCGCGCTGTGGGGCTACATCCACCTGGGTTCCTGGGAACCGCTGGCCTTCGACCTGAGCCGCTCGTTCCAGCTGCTGTTCATGGTCATCATCGGCGGCCTGGGCTCGATCATCGGCAGCTTCTTCGGCGCGGCCTTCATCGTGCTGGTGCCGGTGGCGCTGAGCAACATCCCGCACATGCTGGGCCTGCCGCTGTCGGTGGACACCGCCGCCCACGTCGAGCACATGGTGTTCGGCGCGCTGATCGTGTTCTTCCTCATCGCCGAGCCGCACGGGCTGGCGCGGCTGTGGAGCATCGGCAAGGAGAAACTGCGCATCTGGCCCTTCCCCCACTAGGGGCGGGCTCCGCTGCGAAATCGCAGGTATCGCATTACGTCTGTATTGATCATTGCCCGGCGCGGCGCCATGAGCCCGCGCCGAGGCAGCCTGAATACCCGGCTCCAGACCGGGCCAATCCCGGTGTCCCAGGGTCTACGCCCCAAGCACCACGCAGGAGGTAAATGGAGATGAAGCGTCTTAACCTGAAGTTGGCGGCGGCCGTGATGGCCGCGGCCGGCGCCGTCGGCGCCGTGGCCACCCCCGCGATGGCGGCGGAAGAGCAGTTCGTTCCGCTGCTGGTGTACCGCACGGGTTCCTTCGCGCCCCTGGGCATCCCCTGGGCCGACGGCAAGCTGGACTACCTGAAGCTGGTCAATGAGCGCGACGGCGGCGTCAACGGCGTCAAGATCACGTACGAAGAGTGCGAGACCGCCTACGCCACCGACCGTGGCGTGGAATGCTATGAACGCCTGAAGAGCAAGGGCACGGGCGCGTCGGGCTTCGATACGCAATCCACCGGCATCACCTTCGCGGTCAGCGACAAGGCCATCGTCGACAAGGTGCCGGTCGAGACCATGGGCTACGGCCTGTCGCAGTCGGTCGACGGCAGCGTGTTCGAGTGGAACTTCCCGCTGCTGGGCACCTACTGGACGGCGGCCGACGTGATGATCCAGGACATCGCCAAGAAAGAAGGCGGCATGGCCAAGCTCAAGGGCAAGAAGATCGCCCTGGTCTACCACGACTCGCCGTACGGCAAGGAACCGATCCCGCTCTTGCAGAAGCGCGCGGCCAAGGAAGGCTTCGAGCTGCTGCTGTATCCGGTGACGGCGCCGGGCGTGGAACAGAAGTCCACCTGGCTGCAGATCCGCCAGGCGCGTCCCGCCTACGTGCTGCTGTGGAGCGCCGGCATCATGACGCCGACCGCCATCCGCGAAGCCCAGGCCAGCGGCTATCCGCGCGACAAGATGTACGCGATCTGGTGGGCCGGCTCGGAAGGCGACGTCAAGGACCTGGGCGAAGTCGCCAAGGGCTACAACGCCATCACCATCCACAACAGCGGCGCCGACCACGACAAGGTCTATGACGATCTGAAGAAGCACGTCTACGACAAGGGCCAGGGCTCCGACAAGTCGGGCAACACCACGCTGGGCACCATCGCCCACACGCGCGGCATGATGATCTCGATGATGCAGGTCGAGGCGATCCGCACCGCGCAGGAAAAGTTCGGCAAGGGCAAGGCGCTCACGCCGGACCAGGTGCGCTGGGGCTTCGAGAACCTGAACCTGACCCAGGAACGGCTGAACCAGCTGGGCTTCGGCCAGATCATGCGTCCGGTCAAGACCTCGTGCACCAATCACAAGGGTGATGACTGGGCCCGCATCGTGCAGTGGGACGGCGCGAAGTTCAAGGTGGTCTCGGACTGGTACCAGGCCGACAAGACCATCCTGGATCCGATGGTGACGGAAGCCGCGGCGAAGTATGCCAAGGAAAAGAACATCACCGCTAGAAAGTGTGAAGGGTAAATCCCCCCCCCGAAGCGCCTTCGGCGCCTCCCCCCCAGGGGGGCGCCGCTGGGGACCGGAGGGTTGATCCCACCCCCAAGCGCCTTCGGCGCTCCCCCCTCAAGGGGGCGCTCCGCGCGGACCGGCAAAGCCGGATCCGCGGGAGCCTGGATTGAGAAGCACCCGTTGCATACGGTGCGGTGGAGTTCGAACAAGCAGTTCGCAGCTTTTGTATGAACCGGCGGCCGGCCCTACGCGGGGCGGCCGCCACCACGCAGCAGGAACGATCATGACCGCCGCCAATACTGCCAACGCCGCCGCCGCGGACACGCCCAAGGTGCTGCTCGACGTGAACGGCATCGAGGTGATCTACAACCACGTCATCCTGGTGCTCAAGGGCGTGTCCCTGCAGGTGCCGGAAGGCCGCATCGTGGCGCTGCTGGGCGCCAACGGGGCAGGCAAGACCACGACCCTGCGCGCCATTTCCAACCTGCTCAAGGGCGAGCGCGGCGATGTGACCAAGGGTCATATCCAGTACCGCGACCAGCGCATCGAGAAGCTGTCGCCCGCCGAGCTGGTCAAGCGCGGCGTGGTGCAGGTAATGGAAGGCCGGCACTGCTTCGCCCACCTGACCATCGAAGAGAACCTGCTCACCGGCGCCTATACGCGCAGCATGAGCCGTGGCGACACCGCCGCCGCGCTGGAGCGGGTGTACCAGTATTTCCCGCGCCTGAAGCAGCGCCGCGCCAGCCAGGCCGGCTACACCTCGGGCGGCGAGCAGCAGATGACCGCCATCGGCCGCGCGCTGATGGCCAATCCCAACATGATCCTGCTGGACGAGCCGTCCATGGGGCTGGCGCCGCAGATCGTGGAAGAGATCTTCGAGATCGTGCGCGACCTGAACCAGCGCGAGCGCGTCAGCTTCCTGCTGGCCGAGCAGAACACCAACATCGCGCTGCGCTACGCCGACTACGGCTACATCCTGGAAAACGGCCGCGTCATGATGGATGGCGCCGCCGCCGACCTGGCGCAGAACGAGGACGTGAAGGAGTTCTACCTGGGCATTTCCAGCGGCGAGCGCAAGAGCTTCCGCGACAACAAGTTCTACCGCCGCCGCAAGCGCTGGCTGGCCTAGCGATACCCCCACAAGGCGGCTGCCGGGCGCGTCCCGGCGCCGCCGGCAACGACACCGCAGTACGGAACACGAGAGGGTGCGATCCCATGTCCGAGTTTTTCGATGTCCTGGAAACACGAGCGCCCGAGCAACGCGAGCGCGAGCTGATGGCCGCCCTCCCCGGCGCCATCGCCCACGCGATGGCGCGCTCGCCGGCCATTGCCGAGCAGCTGCGCGGCGTCGATCCCGCCACGGTCGATTCGCGCGCGGCGCTGGCCCGGCTGCCGGTGCTGCGCAAGCACGAGCTGCTGGAACGCCAGCAACACAGCCGCGACGACGCCGCTGCGCCCGCCGGGCCGGTCAAGGCCTTTGGCGGCTTCTCGGCCATCGGCTGGGGCGAGGCGTTGCGCGTGTTCGCCTCGCCCGGCCCGATCTATGAACCGGAAAGCGCGCGCGCCGACTACTGGCGCTTCGCCCGCGCGCTGTACGCCGCCGGTTTCCGCGCCGGCGAGCTGGCCTACAACTGCTTTTCCTATCACTTCACGCCGGCCGGCTCCATGATGGAAACCGCCGCGCACGCCGTGGGCTGCACCGTCTTTCCCGGCGGCACCGGCCAGACCGAGCAGCAGGTGCGCGCCATCGCCGACCTGGCGCCTAGCGGCTATACCGGCACGCCCAGCTTCCTGAAGATCATCCTGGAAAAGGCCGACGAACTCGGCGTGCGGCTGGACTCGCTGCGGCGCGCATTGGTCTCGGGCGAGGCCTTCCCGCCGTCGCTGCGCGACTGGCTGGCCGCGCGCGGCATCGAGGGCTACCAGGCCTACGGCAGCGCCGACCTGGGCATGATCGCGTTCGAGACACCGGCACGCCAGGGGCTGGTGCTGGGCGAGGACATCATCGTCGAGATCGTGCGTCCCGGCACCGGCGAGCCCGTGCCCGACGGCGAGGTCGGCGAAGTGGTGGTGACCACGCTGAACCCGGACTATCCGCTGGTGCGCTTCGGCACGGGCGACCTGTCGGCGGTACTGCCCGGCGTGTCGCCCTGCGGCCGCACCAACACCCGCATCCGAGGCTGGATGGGCCGCGCCGACCAGACCACCAAGGTGCGCGGCATGTTCGTGCATCCCTCGCAGGTGGCCGACGTGCTGCGCCGCCATCCGGAAATCCTGCGCGCGCGCCTGGTCATCAGCGGCACCACCGGCGCCGACCGCATGGTGCTCAAGACCGAGTCGCGCGTGCGCGGCGAAGACCTGGCCAAGCGCATCGCCGACTCGCTGCGCGACGTGACCAAGCTGCGCGGCGACGTGGAATGGGTGGACGTGGGCGGCCTGCCCAACGACGGCAAGGTCATCGACGACGTGCGGACCTACGAATAGACGCGCGCGGCGGGCGCGGACGTCCCCCGGACGCCTCAGCTCGCCAGCCCGCTCAGCCCCTTGACCAGCATGGCCGCCGCCACCACGGCGGCGAACAGCGCGAAGCTCTGCTGCAACCGTCTCGGCGGAAAACGATCGGCCACCGCGCGCCCGGCCAGCATGCCGGCGACGGCCGCCAGCGTGAAGGGCAGCGCGATGCGCCATTCCAGGTGCCCGCCGGCCGCCGCCGCGATCACGCCGCTGGCCGACACCAGCGCGATCACCGCCAGCGACGTGGCCACGATGGCCTGCATGGGCAGGTCGGTGGCGCGGCGCAGCGCCGGCACGATCACGAAGCCGCCCCCCACGCCCAGCAGGCCCGACAGAAAGCCCGCCGTCACGCCGGTGCCGCCCAGCGCCCGCGCGCAAGGCGCGGTCCAGCGCAAGCGGCCGGTGTCGGCGTTGAGCAGGCAGGGCGGGCAATGCGCGGGCGCTGCCGCCGTGACGGGCTGGCCGCCGCGCCACATGCGCCAGGCCACCCAGCCCAGCACGCCCGCGAAGATCACGGCCAGCGGCGCGTTCGGCAGCCGTCGCGCGGCCCACAGGCCCAGCGGCGACACCACGATGCCGGTGGCCGCGATGAAGCCCGCCGCGCGATAGCGCACCTTGCCCGCGCGCAGCCCCAGCGCCGCGCCCAGCGCGGCAGCCAGGCCCACCGCCAGCAGCGCGATCGGCGCGGCCTGCGCCACTTGCAGATGCAGGCCGAACACCAGCAGCGGCACCGCCATGATGGCGCCGCCGGCGCCGGTCAAGCCCAGGATCAGGCCCACGCAGGCGCCCAGCGCCGCGCTGGCGGCCAATACTGCTTCCATGCTTGCCCCGCCCTTCAGTTGCCCAGCGGCCGGGCCAGCCACTCGCGGCCCTTGAGCATGCCGTTCCAGTAGATCCACGGCAGCAGCGTGGCCTTGAGGAACCACGCGCTCTTGCGCGGCACGGTCGGATCCAGCGGGAAGGTGGGCAGCAGCTTGCCGCCGTAGCCGAACTCGGCCAGCACGATGCGGCCGCGCTCGACCGTCAGCGGGCAGGAGCCATAGCCGTCGTACTTCACCGGCATGGCGTAGCCGTCCATGCAGGCGATCAGGTTCTCGGCCACCGCCACGATCTGCTTGCGCGCGGCGGCCGCCGTCTTGGCGTTGCTGGCGCTGATGGTGTCGCCCAGGCCGAAGACGTTGGCGTAGCGCGGATGGCGCAGCGTGGCCAGATCCACCTCGCACCAGCCGGCGGCGTCGGCCAGCGGGCTGTTGCGCACGAAGTCATGCGGCAATTGCGGCGGCACCGCGTGCAGCATGTCGAAGTTCTTTTCCACGCGGCTGACCTGGCCCTCGGCGTTCTTCACGTCGAACCAGGCCTTGCGCGCCGGGCCGTCCACCGCCACCAGCGTGGAGTTGAAGTTCAGCGCGATGCCGTAGCGCTCGACATAGCGCATCAGCGGCGGCACGAAGGTCGGCACGCCGAACAGCGCCGCGCCGGCCAGGTCGAACTGAACCTGGGCGCGGCCCAGCACGCCATTGCGCAGCCAGTGGTCGCAGGCCAGGTACATGGCCTTCTGCGGCGCGCCGGCGCATTTGATCGGCATGGCGGGCTGGGTGAACAGCGCCTGGCCGCCCTGGAAGCCGCGCACCAGCTCCCAGGTATAGGGCGCCAGGTCATAGCGATAGTTGGAGCTGACGCCGTGCTTGCCCAGCGTGTCGGACAGGCCCTCGACCTTGTCCCAGGCCAGCCGCAGTCCCGGGCACACGATCAGCTGGCGATAGCTGACGGCGCGGCCATCGGCCAGGCGCACGATGTCGGACTCGGGCTCGAAGCCGGCCACGGCGGCGCGCAGCCAGGTCGCGCGCGCGGGCATCACCGCCTGCGTCGGACGCACGGTCTTGGCGACATCGAACGCGCCGCCGCCGACCAGCGTCCACGCCGGCTGGTAGTAGTGATTGTCGCTGGGCTCGATCACCGCGATGCGCAGGCCGGGGCGGCGCCGCAGCAGGCTGGCCGTCACGCCGATGCCCGCCGATCCGCCTCCCACCACCACCACGTCGAAATCGCGCTGCGCCGTCTCCGTCTTCTGCATTGTTTGTCTCCTGGGCGGCCGGTTTGCGGCCTTATTGGCGGTTCTTCAGGTATTCGAGGGCCGAGAATAACGCCATGCCGGCCACCATGGCCGCCACGAAGATCAGCGCCTGCGGCAGGCCGGCGGCGGCGTTGACCAGCGCCGGCCCGGGACAGAAGCCGGCCAGCCCCCAGCCCGCGCCGAACACCAGGCTGCCGACGGCCAGCCGAACATCCACGCGCGCGGGCGGCGGCCAGTGCAGCGGTCCGCCGTCCAGCGCGCGACCGCGCCGCCGCAGCCATGCATAGCCGAGACTCGCGGCCAGCACCGCGCCGGCCATCACGAAGGCCAGCGACGGATCCCAGGCGCCGGCCAAGTCCAGAAAGCCCAGCACCTTGGCCGGGTCGGCCATGCCGGACACGATCAGCCCCAGGCCGAACAGCAATCCCGCGAGCAGGGCGCTGGTGATTTTCATGTCAGGCTCCCAGCACGTGGCGCAGCACGTAGACGACGGCGAAGCCCGCCCCCATGAACAGCGCGGTGGCCGCCAGCGAGCGACGCGAACCGCGCGACAGCCCGCAAACGCCGTGGCCGCTGGTGCAGCCCGAGGCATAGCGCGTGCCCAGCCCGACCAGCAGGCCGGCGACGACCAGGCGCAGCGGCCCGGCCTCGATCGTGGCGGGCGGCAAGGCCGCGTACAGTTGATAGAGCCAGGGGGACGCGCACAGGCCCAGCAGAAACGCGAGCCGCCAGCCGCCGCCCGGCGCGGGCGGCAGCAAATTGCCAACGATGCCGCTGATGCCGGCGATGCGCCCGGCCCCCAGCATCAGCAGCACGGCCGCCGCGCCGATCAGCAGGCCGCCGGCCGCGGCCGGTCCCGGCGTGAAGGCACTCCAATCCAGATTCATGATTGGGGCATCTGATGCAGGGCATCCATGGCCTTGCCGCAATACAGGCTGGACAAGGTCTTCATCACCTGGCTGACCTCGAAGCTGGCCATCTGGTAGTAGACGTATTTGCCGTCGCGGCGCGTCGCCACCAGGCCTTCGTCGCGCAGCACGCCCAGCTGTTGCGACAGGGTGGGCTGGCGGATGCCGGTCAGCGCCTCCAGTTCGCCCACGTTGCGTTCATGGCCGACCAGCTGGCACAGCAGCAGCAGCCGGTCTTCGTTGGCCAGCGCCTTGAGCAGCGCGCAGGCCTGGGAGGCGGATTCGCGCAGCACGGCGACTTCGCATTGGGTCAGGGAGGCATTCATTTGACGGGGGTCAATCGGTAGCGCAGGGTTTGATCATTATATTGACCGATAAAATATCAAACAATATTATTGAAAAATATAAATTGAAGCGCCGCCCCGGCGCTTCATTCCCATTCCGGTCCGCCCGCGCGGCCCATCCGAGCGTCCTCCATGCCCGCCATCATCCAGGCCTTCTTCGATCCGGTCACCGCCACCGTCACCTATGTGGTCCATGAAGACGCGCCGGGCGGCGCCTGTGCCATCATCGATTCGGTGCTGGACTACGATCCCAAGTCCGGCCGCACCAGCACCGCCGGCGCCGACCGCGTGATCGAGTATGTGCGCCAGCATGGCCTGCGGACCGACTGGCTGCTGGAGACCCACGCCCACGCCGACCATCTCTCGGCCGCCCCCTACCTGCAGAAGCAGCTGGGCGGCGTCATCGCCATCGGCGGCGCCATCCGCGCCGTGCAGGGCGTGTTCAAGCGCATCTTCAACCTGGAGCGGGGCTTCGCGCTGGACGGCTCGCAGTTCGGCCGCCTGTTCGCCGACGGCGAGACCTTCCGCATTGGCGCGCTGGAGGCCACCGCCATCCACGTGCCCGGCCACACGCCGGCCGACATGGCCTACCTGGTGGGCGACGCCGCCTTCGTCGGCGACACGCTGTTCATGCCGGACGTAGGCACGGCGCGCTGCGACTTCCCCGGCGGCGACGCACGCCAGCTGTACCGCTCCATCCGGCGGCTGCTGGACCTGCCCGCCGCCACGCGCCTGTACATGTGCCACGACTATCCGCCGGCGGGGCGCGAGGCGCGCTGGCAGACCACGGTGGCCGAGCAGCGCCAGGCCAACATCCACGTGCGCGACGGCGTCAGCGAAGACGAATTCGTCGCCATGCGCACCCGGCGCGACGCCACACTGGGCATGCCCACGCTGATCCTGCCGGCCATCCAGGTCAACATCCGCGCCGGCCATTTCCCGCCGGCCGAAGACAATGGCGTGCGCTACCTGAAGATCCCGGTCGACTCGCTCTGAGGCCGGCGCCCACCGCAGGCGCGCGGCCCGGATCCGGCGTCGCGCGCACTTGCGCGCGGCGGGGATATCCCGCAAGATCGCCCGATCGATACGCCTCTGTCCGCCCGCCGCGGACCCCAGCCATGTTCGCCGAAGCCGAAGCCGACCCCAGCCTGTCCAAAGAAGCCTTCAAGCCCATCGAGGCGCGCCTGCGCGTCGCCCTGCTGAACGCGCAGTACCAGCGCCTGCAGAAGGCGGAAAAATCCCTGCTGGTGGTGGTCGCCGGCATCGACGGCGCCGGCAAGGGCGCCACGGTCAACCTGCTCAACGAGTGGATGGACCCGCGCCACATCAAGACGCTGGCCTACGGCCCGCCCGAAGGCGAGGAGCTGGAACGCCCCTGGCTGTGGCGCTACTGGAAGGACCTGCCCGCCAAGGGCAGCACCGGCATCGTGTTCGGTTCCTGGTACGCGCAGCTGCTGCGCGAGACCTCGCGCAAGCGGCCCAACCAGGACACCATCGAGGCCCTGTCCGCCGCCATCCGCCGCTTCGAGGCCATGCTGGCCGCCGAGGGCGTGCAGATCGTCAAACTGTGGTTCCACCTGTCCGCTCAGGCGCAGAAGGCGCGCGCCGAGCGCCTGCTGAGCAGCCCTGAGACCTCGTGGCAGGTCAGCCCCGCCGACCTGAAGGTGCACAAGAAATACGACCGCCTGCGCAACGGCGGACAGATCGTCATCAACCACACCGACAGCGGCCACGCGCCCTGGGTCGTGATCCCCAGCGCCGACGAGCAATTGCGCGCCGCGCGCACGGCCGAGGCCGTGCTGGCCGCCATGCGCCAGCGCAGCGTGCCGCGCATCCCGCCCAGCTTCGTGGCGCATTCCGGGCCGGCGCGCATCGTCGACCGGCTCGGCCAGCTCGACTACGAGGCCCGCATCGACCGCGAGGACTACGAGTCCGAACTCGGCCTGCTGCAAGGCCGGCTGGCCCGCGCCGCGCGTTCGAAGAAATTCCAGGACCGCTCGCTGGTGCTGGTGTTCGAGGGCCAGGACGCCGCCGGCAAGGGCGGCGCGATCCGCCGCGTCACGCATGCGCTGGACGCGCGCCAGTTCGACATCACGCCCGTCGCCGCGCCCAACAGCTATGAACTCTCGCGCCCCTATCTGTGGCGCTTCTGGCGCCAGCTGCCGCGCCGGGGCCGCATCGCCATCTTCGACCGCTCCTGGTACGGCCGCGTGCTGGTCGAGCGCGTCGAGAAGCTGGCCCGCCCCGCCGACTGGCGTCGCGCCTATGCCGAGATCAACGACTTCGAGGAACAGCTGTCGGGCAGCGGCGCGCTGGTGCTGAAATTCTGGCTGGCGGTCACGCCCGACGTGCAGCTCGAACGCTTCAAGGAACGCGAGAAATCGCCGTTCAAGAACTTCAAGATCACGCCCGACGACTGGCGCAACCGCGACAAGTGGAAGGAATACGCCGCCGCCACCAACGAGATGCTGACGCGCACCGACGTGGCCCACGCGCCCTGGCACCTGGTATCGGCCAACGACAAGCGCTACGCCCGCCTGCAGGTGCTGCGCCACATCGTCGAGGCACTGGAAAACCCACGCTGATCCGCAACCGGAGGCATTGCCCATGAGCACCACGGAAATCCGCCCCGCCACCGCCGCCGACTTCGATGTCTGGCTGCCGCTGTGGAAGGGCTACCAGGACTTCTACCGCGTCGACATCGCCGACGCCGTCACGCGCAACACCTGGGATCGCCTGCTCGACCCGGCCGAGCCCATGCACGTGGCGCTGGCCTACGACGGCGGCAAGGCCATCGGCATGGTCCACTGGATCTTCCACCGCTCCACCTGGACCGCCGGCGACTATTGCTATCTGCAGGACCTGTACGTGACGCCCGAAGCGCGCGGCACCGGCGCGGGCCGCAAGCTAATCGAACACGTCTACGCCCAGGCCGCCGCCAACAACGCCGCGCGCGTGTACTGGCTGACCCACGAGACCAACGCCACCGCCATGCAGCTGTACGACCGCATCGCCGACCGTTCCGGCTTCATCCAATATCGCAAGGTGCTGCCGTGACCTGCATTCGCGTCCCACGCATCCCGGCCACGATCCAGAGGAAAACCCCGTGAGCGCCCGCGATCCCGACTGTCCGCTGTGCCAGGAAGAAGGCGGCGCGCTGCTGTGGCGCGGCCCGCACCTGCGCGTCATCGAGGTCAACGACCCCGACTACCCCGGCTTCACCCGCGTGATCTGGAACGGCCACCTGGCCGAGATGACCAGCCTGTCGGCGCACGGCCGCGAGCTGCTGATGAAGGCCGTGTATGTGGTCGAGGAAACCCAGCAGGCCATCCTGTCGCCCGACAAGATCAACCTGGCCTCGCTGGGCAACATGGTGCCGCACCTGCACTGGCACGTGATCCCGCGCTGGCGCGGCGACCGCCATTTCCCCGACCCGATCTGGGCCCCGGCCCGCGTCGCCAAGGGCGCCGAGCCTGCCGAGCTGAAGGCCCGGCTGGCGCGCACGCAGGCGCAGCTGCCGCGCTACCGCGACCGCCTGGTCGAGGCCATGAACGCGCTGCTCTGGCATTGAACCAGGGGTAGCGTCAGCGCGACGCTACGCCGCCGTCCCGCGCCGTTCGCTCAGCCAGCGGTGGTAGACGTTTTCCACGTCCTGCGCCACGCGCGCCGGCGTGAACAGGCCCAGGTCGCGCACGCGCGCCCGGCCCGCCTCGCCCATGCGGCGGCGCAGCGCCGCGTCGCCCAGCAGCAGGTCCAGCGCCTGCGCCAGCGCGCCCGGATCATTCGGCGGCACCAGCAGGCCGCTACGGCCCGGCATCATGGTTTCGGGCACGCCGCCCACCTGCGTGCCGATCACCGGCAGCCCCATCGCGGCGGCCTCCACGAACACCGTGCCGAAGGCCTCGCGCCGCGTCGGCAGCGCGAACACGTCGAAGGCCCGCAGCGCCGTGCCCACATCCTTGCGCCGTCCCGCGAAATGGATGCGCCGCGCCAGCGCCTGCCCCAGCGCGCGCACGCGCTCGCGCAACTGCTCCGCCAGCGGCATGCCGTCGCCCACCAGCACCAGATGCGCGTCGGCATGGCGGCGCGATACCCGGCTGAAGGCCTCGATCAGATCCTCATGCCCTTTGTCCGCCCGCATCACCGCCACGCAGCCCACCACCTTGGCCTCCGGCGGAATCGACAGCTCGCGGCGCAGGCAGGCGCCCGGCCGCTCCGGCGGCATGGACACCGGCGAATGGATCACCTCGACCGCCTCGGGCCGCGCGCCGCCTTCCAGCAACTGGCCGCGCACATAGCGGCTGACGGCGATCACGCGGTGCGCCAGCCAGGTATAGGCGTACAGCGAGTTGATCGGCTTGGCCAAGTGGCGCGTGCGCACGATCAGCGGCGTGCCGGCCAGCCGCGCGCCGATGGACGCCAGCACGGTATCGCGCCGGCTGTGCGTGTTCAGCACATCGAAGCGCCCGCCGCGCAGCACCCGCCGCAGCGCCGACACGCCGCGCAGGAAATTCACCGGCCCGTCCATCAGCAGGTTGTGGACCTTGAAGCCCGCCTCGCGCAGCCGGCCGCCCAGCTCGGCCTGCGGCTGGCACACGGCCTCCAGGTGATGGCCGCGCTCGCGCATCGCCACCATCTCCTTGTAGATGCAGAACTCCTGCCCGCCGAACGAGGTGGCCGCCTCGGTGTGCAGGATGCGCAGGCCGGAAAGGCCGGCGGATTCGGCCACGCAAGCGCGGGTCCGCGCCTGACCGCTGAGCGGATCGAACGCGCTCGCCTCGCCAGGGCCGGCGTCGATTCCGTCCTCCGCGTCGCTCCAGCGCCGTCCCTGCCACAACAGGTAGGCCTCCAGGTAGCGGGTCTCTTCCGGCTCCAGCACCGCCAGCCCCGGCTCGCCGCCGCCCGCCGCCTCGACCTCCGTGGCGGCCAGCTGGCGTCCCCATCCCACCTGGACCTGGCCGTCGCGCGACAGGCTGAACCGCGCCCCGCCCCGGGCCCAGGCCTGCAGGCGCGGACCAGGCAGCAAGGTATCCAGGCGATAGCCGCCCGGCAGTTCGGACAGCGCCCGGCCCGCCCCGGAACCGACATCTGCGCTCAACACTTCCGGGCCGGCATCCACCAGCAGCGGCGCGCCTCGCGCCCCCGGCTGCTGGTAGCTGAGCGTCTGGATCGCCGGCAGGCGGGCCAGCAGCGGCGTCCGTGACGCCTGGATGGCATGCGGGTTGCGGGAGGAGGATGACATCGGCGGCGGTCCTGAAAAAAAAGCCAGGGCGGCGTGGACAGGCGCGGCGATTGCGCCGCCGCCTGCCGCGTGCGCCCAGAGGAAACGCTGGCGATGGTAGCGGGAGACCGGTAATTAAATTAGCGCCCTGTTCGCACGGATTTCACGGAACATGCATGATTTTGTGGAACATATTCTCCATCTTTCAGGTAGAATTCAGGTTCCGTGCGCCCGCGACCGAACTGCGGGCGCAGGCCGTCCGGCCCGCGCCGGACGCCTCGCGCGCCGTCCCGCCAGACCACGCGCATTCCCGGCGCCCGCCGCGCCAAGTAAGCTTTGCCAGGGATCCCGGCGCCTTCCGGCTGCCGTTCGCCCAGGCGGCGGATCCGCCCGGCAAGCCATCCTCAACCCGAACCACGGCATGGAGCCGCCGCCCCTCGCCGTCGCCGTTCGCCGCGTACTCACCGAAAGGTAGTAAAGGAGTCCAAGTGAGCCATCCGGCCCCTCCCGCCCCGCGGTCCGCCTCGTTCCTGCAGGCGTTCCTGAAATCCGAAGCCCTCGGCGGCTACGTCCTGATGCTCGCCGCCCTGGTGGCGCTGATCGTCGCCAACAGCGGCCTCGCGCCGGCCTATTTCGACGCGCTGGGCGCCAAGCTCGGCTTCAGCCTGGGCCCCGTCGTCCTCAAGGAATCCGTGCTGCACTGGATCAACGACGGCCTGATGGCCGTGTTCTTCCTGCTGGTCGGCCTGGAGATCAAGCGCGAAGTGCTGGACGGCCAACTGCGCGGCGCCTCGCGCATCGTGCTGCCCGGCATCGCCGCGCTGGGCGGCATGGTCATGCCCGCCATCATCTACGTGCTGATCAACCTGGGCAGCCCCGGCACGCTGCGCGGCTGGGCCATCCCCGCCGCCACCGACATCGCCTTCGCGCTGGGCATCCTGGCGCTGCTGGGCAGCCGCGTGCCGACCTCGCTCAAGATCTTCCTGACCGCGCTGGCCATCCTGGACGACCTGGGCGCCATCATCATCATCGCGCTGTTCTATACGTCGCAGCTGAACCTGTTCGCGCTGGGCATGGCCGCCGCGCTGCTGGCCTGCCTGTTCTGCCTGAACCGCGCCGGCGTGCTGCGGCTGACGCCCTACCTGCTGCTGGGCGTGGTGCTGTGGTACTTCGTGCTGAAATCCGGCGTGCACGCCACGCTGGCCGGCGTGGCGCTGGCCCTGGCCATCCCGCTGCGCCCGCAGAACCAGGGCGCGCCCGCCGCGCACTCGCCGCTGCACGCGCTGGAACACGCGCTGCACAAGCCCGTGGCGCTGCTGATCGTGCCGATCTTCGGCTTCGCCAACGCCGGCGTGTCCTTCGCCGGCATGGGCCTGGACAGCCTGGCGCAGCCGGTGCCGCTGGGCGTCGCGCTGGGGCTGTTCCTGGGCAAGCAGCTGGGCGTGTTCGGCTTCGCCTGGCTGGCCATCAAGGCCGGCGTGGCGACCCTGCCGCGTCACGCCAGCTACGCGCAGCTGTACGGCGTGGCGCTGCTGTGCGGCATCGGCTTCACCATGAGCCTGTTCATCGGCGCGCTGGCCTTCACCGATCCGGCCGCCGTGGACGCCAACAAGCTCGGCGTGTTGACCGGCTCGCTGGCCTCGGCCATCGTCGGTTTCGCGCTGCTGCGCGCGAGCGGCGGCGCGGCGCCGGCGGCCACGCCGGCCACGGCCGCCCCCACCCGCTGAAGTCCCGTTTCCGGGCCGCGCGGGCGGCTCGGGCGTTGCGGTAGACTGGCCGCAACGCCCATCCAGGAGCGGCCATGAAAGCGCCCGCGATCTCCATCCAACGCATCTACGAAGGCACCGGCCCGGACGAGGCCTACAAGGCCCTGGTCGACCGGATGTGGCCGCGCGGCCTGCGCCGCGCCGACCTGGGCCTGGACGAATGGGCGCGCGACATCGCCCCGTCCGCCGAACTGTGCAAATGGTTCGGCCACGTCGACGAACGCTGGGACGAATTCCGCAAGCGCTACAACGCGGAACTGGCCGCGCCCGAACAACAGGCCCGCATGAGCGCGCTGCTGCAAGCCGCCGGCAAGCGGCCGCTGACCTTGCTCTATGGCGCGCGCAATACTGAACACAACCAGGCCGTGGCGCTGCGGGAAGCGCTGCTGGCGCATGCGCGCAAGGGCGGCGGGCGCGCGGCCTGATACCCGCTCCGCCAGCGCCACTCTTCGGGCGCACTCGCGCCGCTATGCCTGCGGGCGCAATCTTTCGCATCCTTAACGTAAGATATGCGCGGCTTGAGCCCCGCACCGCAACCCCGCAGAGCATCGATGGACTTCGACTTCAAGACCGCTACGCCAGAACAACTCAGGGCGCGCTACAACGATATCGCCACGGAAATGCGCGAGACCCAGTTCCTCTCCAAAAAGGAACTGGACCACGTACCGCACATCCTGCAGGATGGCGAACAAGTGCTGGCCTTCGCCACGGGCTTGATGAACAACGACACCTGGCTCATCACCCTGACCGACCGGCGCATCATTTTCCTGGACAAGGGCATGGTCTATGGGCTGCGCCAGGCCGTCATAGACCTGGACAAAGTCAGCTCCGTCTCCTTCACCACCCGCTGGCTGTTCGGCGACATCCACATCCGGGACAGCTCCGGCACCTACCAGATCACCAACGTCTGGAAGAAATCGATCGTGCCGTTCACCAACCGCGTGCAGCAGGCCGTGGACGCGCGCAAGCCAGCCAACAACCC
>NZ_JAGTJY010000180.1:0-12973 GCF_018195695.1 Achromobacter sp. Marseille-Q0513
AACCAACAAGAAGGAGGATACGGAGAGGAGGAAAAGCGGGGAAAGCCAGCACGGATGCAAAAGGAGCGAAAAAAACCAGTAGTTATAGTATAAAGGAGCCCGGAGGAAAAAAGAACTACACAGGGAGGATCATCGGCAGCATCAAATGTGGAAAAGAAACAGTCCGCGCCCTGGTCAAGGCCACCGCCCCGGTGCTGAAAACGCACGGCGTCGCGCTGACCCGTCACTTCTACGCGCGCATGTTCGAGCACAATCCCGAGCTCAAGCACATCTTCAACCAGGGACACCAGGCCGGCGGCGAGCAACAGCAGGCGCTGGCCGGCGCCGTGGCCGCCTATGCCGAGCAGATCGACGATCCGTCGGTGCTGGCGCCGGTGGTGACGCGCATCGTGCACAAGCACGTCAGCCTGGGCGTGCGTCCCGAGCATTACCCGATCGTGGGCAAGCATTTGCTGGCGTCGATCCGCGAAGTGCTGGGCGAGGCCGCCACCGATGAACTCGTCGATGCCTGGGCCGCCGCGTACGGCCAGCTGGCGGGCCTGCTGATCGCCGAAGAGGCGCGGCTGTACGCCGATTCCGCCGCCAAGCCCGGCGGCTGGACCGGCTGGCGCGCCTTCCGCGTGGCGCGGCGAGAGGCGGAAAGCAGCGAAATCACCTCGTTCTACCTGGAGCCGGCCGACGGCGGCCAGGTGCCGGGCTACCAGCCGGGCCAGTACGTGTCGGTGCGCCTCTACGTGCCCGAACTGGGCCTGATGCAGCCGCGCCAGTACAGCCTGTCGGACGCGCCGGGACAGGGGCGGCTGCGCATCTCGGTCAAGCGCGAGCCGGGCGTGGCCGGCGCGCCAGCGGGCCGCGTGTCCAACGCCCTGCATGATCGCCTGCAGGTGGGCGGCGTGCTGGACGTGGCGCCGCCGCAGGGCGATTTCCAGCTGCGCGAGGCCGATGGCGCGCCCGTGGTGCTGCTGAGCGGCGGCGTGGGCCTGACGCCCATGGTGTCCATGTTGAACCACCTGGTGCAGGCCGACGACGGACGCCAGATCCGCTTCGTGCACGGCTGCCGCAACCGTGGCGCGCACGCCATGCGCGAGCACGTCAACGCCATCGCCGCCGGCCGAGGCAATGTGCGCAAGGCGGTCTTCTATGAGGAAGTGGGCGGCGGGGACGAGCCGGGCCGCGACTACGACTACGCCGGCCGCGTCGACCTGCGCGCCATCCGCGACGCCGCCATCCTGCCTGGCGCCGACTACTACCTGTGCGGCCCGGCGGGCTTCATGCGCGCCCAGCGCGAGGCGCTGCTGGCGCTGGGCGTGGGCGCCGACCGCATCCACGCCGAAGCCTTCGGCAGCGGCGGCGCGCCGGCCTGAACGCGGTGTATCCTGGCGGTCCGGCTTGCGCCGAGCCGCCGCCCTTTCCCTTCCAGCCGCCATGCAACTGAACCGCTTCACCGACTTCGGCCTGCGGGTGCTCATGTACCTGACGCAGTGCCGCGACCGCCCGACGGCGGTGACCATCCCGGAGATCGCGGACCGTTTCGGCGCGTCCCGCAATCACCTGGTCAAGGTGGCGCATTTCATGGCGCAGCGCGGCTGGGTGGTCACCACGCGGGGCAAGGGGGGCGGGCTGTGCCTGGCGCATTCGCCCGCCGCCTACCGGCTGGGCGACCTGGTGCGCGAGCTGGAAGAGCAGGGGCCGCTGATCGATTGCCGCGAGCCGCCCTGTGCGCTGGACGGCGCCTGCCGGCTGTCGGGCGTGCTGGCCCAGGCCATGCAGGCCTTCTTCGACGGGCTCAACGCCCACACGCTGGCCGACCTGGTGCGCGACCCGACGGGCGCGGCCATCATCCGGCTGCATCGGGCGGCCTGAGCCATCGCGGTCCTGGCCGGTAGTGCCGCTGCCGGCCAGCGCCTGCTGGCCGCGCCGTTCCGCGCCCGGCCCGCGTTCACCCTGGGACATGATCTTTTGTTATGGGTCCGCCCGGTATTGGCATTTGCCGCCGGCGGGCCGGCGCTCCAGAATAGACCGCAGTGTCAGTCTATTTGGATAAGGTATGCGGGTTTGCGTGATCGGCGCTGGCGTGGTGGGCGTCACCTCGGCCTATTTCCTGGCGCGCCAGGGGCATGACGTGGTGCTGGTCGACAGCCAGCCCCGTCCTGCGGAAGTCTCCAGCTACGCCAACGGCGGCCAGCTCAGCTACAGCTACGTCGCGCCGCTGGCCGGGCCGGGGGTGCTGCCCAGCGTGCCCGGCTGGCTGCTGCGCTCGGACTCGCCGCTGCGCTTCCGGCCCAGGCTGGATCCGCATCAATGGCGCTGGTGCCTGCAGTTCGCGCTGGCCTGCCGCGCCTCGGTGGCGCGCGCCTCGACCGCCGAGCTGCTGACCCTGTCCTACCTGAGCCGCGACGCCATGCACGCGCTGCTGGCCCAGGAGAACCTGGATTTCGGCCATCTGAAGAACGGCAAGCTCATCGCCTACCGCAGCGCCGAGTTGCTGGACAAGGCGCGCGCGCTGGTCGCCTACCAGGCCGCGCACGGCGCCGACCAGCAGGTGCTGGACGCCGCCCAGACCCTGGCGCTGGAACCGGCCCTGGCCGGCATGGGCGCCAGCCTGGCGGGCGCGATCTACACGCCCAGCGAAGAGGCGGGCGATTGCCGTCAGTTCACCGAGGCATTGTTCGACCGCCTGCAGGGCATGGCCAATGTGCAATGCGCGATGTCCAATCCGGTCTCGGGCCTGCAGCGCGAGGGCCGCCGCGTCGTGGCGGTGAAGAGCCGCGACGGCGACATCGGCGCGGACGCGGTGGTGCTGGCGACCGGCATCGGCACGCGCGCGCTGCTCTCGCCGCTGGGCCACGACGTGCCGCTCTATCCGCTCAAGGGCTACAGCCTGACCGTGCCGCTGGCCGACGACGACCGCATGGCGCCCGCCATCAGCGTCACCGACTACGAACGCCGCATCGTTTACGCCCGCGTGGGCGGCGTGCTGCGCATCGCGGCGATGGTGGACATCGGCGGCGGTGACGCGCAGATCGACCCGGAACGCATTGCGCTGCTCAAGCGCCAGGTCCACGAGGCCTTCCCCGGCCTGGACCTGCGCCAGGCCATACCCTGGGCCGGACTGCGGCCGGCCACGCCCAAGGGCAAGCCGCTGATCGGCCGCAGCCCGGCCGCCGACAACCTGTGGCTGAACATCGGCCAGGGCGCGCTGGGCTTCACGCTGGCCTGCGGCAGCGCGGCGTTGCTGAGCGCGCAGATGGGCGGGCTGGAGCTGCCGCTGGATCCGGCGCCGTTCCGGCCCTGAGTCCGGGTCGCCTCGACGGGGCAATCCGCAAGGGAATGTCCTTTTTGCGATAGCGATTGCCTTTTCATCGGCAGACGGGCCGACCCGGCATCAATAGGATGGCGGTTCCGTTGCGCCGGGCCTGCCCGGCGAAACGGGAACCGATTCCCATTCTCCGGGTGAGCCCCATCATGTCCTATCTGTTCCCCCTGTTCGCCATCCTGTTCTGGGCGGGCAACGTCATCGTGTCCAAGATGGCGGCCAGCGCCATCTCTCCCACCGCCATCACCTTCTACCGGCTGGTCCTGGCTCTGGCCATCATGGGCCTGTTCACCGCCGTGCCGGCCTGGCGCAACCGCAAGATCATCCTGCGCCACTGGCCCAAGCTGGCGCTGTACGGCGCGCTGTCCTCGGCGGTGTTCCAGGCGCTGTCCTACCGCGCCGCCGAAACCACCACCGCCACCAACATGGCGATCGTGACCGCGCTGATTCCGCTGCTCAGCATGCTGCTGAGCGTGGTGGTGCTGCGCGACCCGCTGACCCTGGGCATGGCGTTCGGCGGCGTGCTGTCCTTCCTGGGCCTGCTGTACCTGGTGGGGCAGGGCGACATGCTGGCCGTGTTCCACAACGGCGTGCACGTGGGCGACGGGCTGATGCTGCTGGCCGCGTTTTCCTACGCGCTGTACGGCGTGCTGCTGCGCCACTGGAAGGTGCCGCTGCCTGCCTGGCAATCGACCTTCGTGCAATCGTTCTTCGCGCTGCTCTACATGCTGCCGCTGTTCCTCAAGGTGCCCGCCGCCCAGGCCGCGCTGGACATGAAGACCGTGCCGCTGATCTTGTACGCCGGCATCTTCTCGTCGGTGCTGCTGTCCTTCCTGTGGATCGAGGGCGTGCACCGGCTGGGGCCCAACCGTTGCAGCATCTTCATCAACCTGCTGCCGCTGTTCACCGCCATGGCCGCCTTCGTCCTGCTGCGCGAGCAGCTGCATGGCTACCACCTGCTGGGCGGCGCGGTGACGCTGGCCGGCGTGCTGCTGGCGCAGACCGTGCAGCGTCCGCTGTTCGGCCGTGGCGCCGCCGCCGCGCTGGCGGCCGGCAAGGCCTGAGTTCGCCGGCGCGGTATCGCGGGCGGCCCGCGCAGGGCGGCCCGCGTCGCGCGGCGTATGGGCGGGCCCGCACGGGCGTTCAAGACAGCGGCCAGGCCCGCGCGCACAGTGGCGCTCTTTTGCACAGGAGCGCCCATGAGCATCTTCCAGAAGGCCGCCATCGCGCTGGCGCGCAGTCCCGGCGCCGGCCGCCTCATGCGGGCCACCGCCGCCGGCAGCGCGCTGGCCAGCCGCTTTGTCGGCGGCGCCACGGCCGGGCAGGCGGCGGCGACCGCCGCGCGGCTGCGCGAGCGCCACGGCATCCGCGCCTCGCTGTTCTACCTGGGTGAATACGTCGCCGACCCCGCCATCATCGAACAGACCGTCGAGCAGACTGTCGCCGCCTGCCGTGTCCTGGGGGCGGAGGGCCTGGACGTGCACGTGTCCATCGATCCCACCGCCATCGGCTATGCGCACAGCGACGCGCTGGGCCGCGACAATGCGCGGCGCATCGCCTCGGCGGCGCGGCAGGCCGCAGGCGGGGGCCGCGACTGGGTGGTGCTGGACATGGAGGACGACGGCATCCGCGCGCGCACCTGCGCGCTGCATCGGGAACTGCTCGAGGACGGCCTGCCGGCGGGCCTGACGCTGCAGGCGCGGCGCCTGCGCACCCTGCGGGACCTGGAGTGGGTGGTGCGCCAGCGCACCTCGCTGCGCCTGGTCAAGGGGGCCTTCCCGGTGCGCGCGCTGGACCATCGCGGCCGCGCGCGCATCGACGCGGCCTATCTGGAGGCGGCCGCCATCATGCTGTCGCCGCAGGCGCGCGCGGCGGGCTTCCTGCCGGTGTTCGGCACCCATGACGACCGGCTGGCCGGCGCGCTCATGGCGCTGGCGCGCGAACGCGGCTGGGCGCCGGACGAGTTCGAGTTCGAGATGCTGTACGGCGTGCGCGTCGACTGGCAATTGGCCCTGCGCGCAATGGGCTATAACCTGCGGGTGTATCTCCCGTTCGGCGCCGACTGGTGGCCGTATGCCATTCGCCGGGTGGGGGAGCATCCCCGCAACGCATGGCTGTTGGCGCGATCCCTGAATTCGGATGGATACGCGGCGGGTCAGGGCTAGGAAACTGGCCCCGACCGACACGGCCGGATCCGGTTCTTGCATCGATGGCGGTTTCCCAACATATCTGGCATTGCGGCGCCGGCCTGCCCGGCGACGTGCTCATCACCGACCTGCGCGCCTATCGCTACGGGCCGCATTTCCACGACGCCTGGTCGATCGGTGCGATCGACTATGGCGCCTGCGCCTTCACCGTGCGCGACGCGCCGCATCTGGCGCGGGCCGGCGACCTGGTCGTGATCGCGCCGGGCGACGTGCATACCGGCGGCACGTCCGAAACGCCGCTGGGCTACCGCATGCTGTACGTGGAGCCGTCCTGGCTCGATGACCACGCGCGCGCGCTGCTGGGCACAGCGGCGGCGTTCGACGGCCCGGTGATCCGCGATCCCGCGCTGTGCGCGCAATGGCTGACGGCGCTGGCGCCGGAGGACATGGACGAGCCCGGCCGCGCCGAGCGCATCTCGGCCGCGCTGTTCGCGCTGCTGCGCGGGCACGCGCGCGCCGCCGGGCCGATGGCGTCCGAGGACGAGGATGTCTGCGACCAGTTGCGCGCGCGCATGGCGCGGGACCCGGCCTGCGCGCCGGACCTGGAGGCGCTGGCCCGGGCGCAGGCCCGCCACCGCACCACGCTGGTCAAGCAATTCGCGCGCCGCTATGGCCTGCCGCCGCAGGCCTGGCTGCGCAACTGGCGCGTGGCGCGGGCGCGAGAACTGCTGCGCGGCGGCCTGCCGCTGGCCGACGCCGCGCATGCCGTGGGCTTCGCCGACCAGGCGCACATGACGCGGGTGTTCAAGCAGGTCTACGGCAGCACGCCGGGCGTGTTCCGCAAGGCATCGGTCGCCGTCCGGCTGCCCTGAAGGACTGAAATGGCATTCCTCATAGTCATGTAATGGACAACCATTAATCGCTTGAAGGGGTAATTCTCCCAATATCTAATGGGTTTGAATGTGAGCAAGCCTGTTTTTTCGATTGATATTGAGGAATGCCATGAGCCAGCCGCAACGCATCACGATAGCCACCGCCGACGCGACGGCGCTGGGCGGTTTCCTCTGGCGCCATCCGCCGCGCGCGCGGGACGGCGGGGTGGAACATGCCGATGCCGGACGCGGTGGCCATGGCGGCGGCGGGGACGCCGGACCGGGCCTGGTCATCATCAACGCGGCGACCTCGGTGCGCTGCCGCTATTACTCGCGCTTCGCCGAGTACCTGCACGGGCATGGCTTCGACGTGCTGACCTACGACTATCGCGGCATCGGCGAATCGCGGCCGGCGTCGATGCGCGGCTTCCAGGCGTCGTGGATGGACTGGGGCCAGAAGGATTTCGAGGCGGTGCTGGCCTATGCCCGGCGCGAGTTTCCCGGCCAGCCGGTGGACGTGGCCGCGCACAGCATCGGCGGTTTCGTGACCGGGCTGGCGCCGTCCAGCCATCGCCTGCGGCGCATCTTCACCATGGGGGCGCAGTACGCCTACTGGCGCGACTACGCGCCGGAACGCCGGCTGCGCATGCTGGCCAAATGGCACCTGGCCATGCCGGTCCTGACCGCCTGCCTGGGCTACTTTCCCGGCCGGCGGCTGGGCTGGCTGGAGGACACGCCGCGCGGCGTGGTGCGCGACTGGAGCTTCATGGGACCGCGCTTCGAGGCGCGCGGCGCGTCGGCCGAAGGCATGGACTCGCGCGTGGCCAGCATGGCGGCGGTGACGGCGCCCATCCTGGCCCTGAGCGTGACGGACGACGAGTTCGGCACCGAGGCCGCCATCGACCGGCTGCTGGCCTACTACACCGGCAGCGCCCGCACCCATCTGCGGCTCTCGCCGGCGTCGATGGGGCTGGCGTCGATCGGCCATTTCGCCTTTTTCCACGAGCGCTTCCGCGACACGCTATGGCCGATCGCGCTGGGCTGGCTCACGCGCGGGCAGTGGGCGCCGCTACCGGCGACTCCCATACGTTGTGACTGCGCGGCGTCTCTATCCGGTAGTCCGAGTATTTGCGCGTGAAGAATTCGGCGCCCAGCGTCCGCGCGGCTAGCAGCGGCTGGCGCGGATCGGCCGCGATCTCGCCCCGGCTGTTGCCGGCGCCATGCACGAAGCCGACGAAGTCCGAATGCGTGTAGCGCGCGAATTCCTGGATCTGGTGCACGATGCCCAGCGCCGCGCCCGGATAGGTTTCCTCGGACGCCACGGCCAGCCCCAGCCGCTTGCCCTGCATGCGCGTCTTCACGTCCTCCGGGCCGTTGCCCGAGCCGGCGTAGTGGCTGAATGAGCGGTCGAAGAATGCCTTGGTCTGCGCCGACATGCCGTACCAGTAGATGGGGGTGCAGAACAGCACGCCGCGCGCCGGCAGGAAGTGGCGCAGGAACAGCTCGTCGTAGCCGTCGTCCGGCGCCGGCGCATGCCGCAGGTCCGTCAGGAAATGCTTGATGTAGTCGTCCAGGAACAGCAGCTCGGCCGCGAGGCCGACCGTCTCGGCGCCGCGCCGGGCGGCCTCGGCCAGCGCGGCGCTGTTGCCGTCGCGGCGGGGGCTGCCCACCAGGATGAGGAGCTTGTTAGATTGATGATCTGAATTCATGCTTGAGTCCTTGTTCATGAACGGCCAAAGCGCCGCTTCATGATGGAAATTTAGGGTTTCGTGCCGACATCGGACAAATGAGGAATCCTGCTTTAAGATGAGAAAAAATCATCTATAAGGCCTGCCTTATCCATGTTCGCCAACCTGCCCGTGACCGCGCTGCGCACCTTCGAATCGGCCGCGCGGCTGCGCAGCTTCAAGCTCGCGGCGGCCGAGCTGGCGGTCACGCCCACCGCCGTGTCGCACCAGGTCAAGGCGCTCGAACAGCGCGTGGGCTTCGCGCTGTTCGAGCGGGTGCCGCGCGGCGTGCGCCTGACCGAGAGGGGCGCCAGCCTGTTCGCCGGCGTGCATGGCGCGCTGCTGGACATCGCGCAGACGCTGGACGCGCTGCGGCCGGCGCCGGACACGGGCGCGCTGACGGTCTCCACCACGCATTCCTTCGCCGCGCTGTGGCTGGTGCCGCGATTGGGGCGCTTCCATCAGGCGTACCCGCAGTACCAGCTGCGGCTGGACGCCAGTGCGCGGCCCGTGGATCTGCTGCAGGACGCCAGCGTGGACGTGGCCATCCGCTACAGCCAGAAGCGCTATCCGGCGCTGATCGCGGCCTGCTCGCTGCCAGAGTCCTTCGGCGTGTACGGCGCGCCGGCGCTGGCCGCGAGGCTGGGCGGGGCGCGCGCCGGCCGGGAAGCGCCCGCGCTGGTCACGGTGCGCTGGCGCGATTCGCGGCTGTATGACGAGGGTTGGCAGCAATGGTGCGAGGCGGCCGGCCTGCCGCGCTGGCGCAAGCCCGCCGCCATCCATGCCTACGAGGAAGAACACTACGCGCTGCAGGCGGCCATCGCCGGCCAGGGCCTGGTGCTGGCCAGCTCGGTCATGGTGTCCGACAGCGTCCGCCTGGGGGCGCTGGCGCCGCTGCGGCCCGAGGTCCGGGTGCCGGGCGCGGCCTATACCGCGCTGTGTGCGCCGGGGCGCGAGCGGCATCCGCCGGTGCGCGCCTTCCTGGACTGGCTGGCGCGCGAATTCGAGGCCTGAGCCGGGCGGCCGCGCGCGGCTATCATGTCGGGCATTGCTTACGCGCCGCCCGCTACCCGGGCCGCGCCCGCAGCCGGAGAACGCGGACCGTGAACCGATTCCAAGAAATGACCGTGTTCCTGGCGGTGGCCGAGGCGCAGAGCTTCGCGGCCGCCGCGCGCCGGCTGCAGATGTCGGCGCCCTCGGTCACGCGCAGCGTGGCCGCGCTGGAGCGGCGGCTGGGCGTGCTGCTGCTGTTGCGCACCACGCGCAGCCTTCGGCTGACCGAGGCCGGCCAGCGCTACGCGGATGATTGTCGCCGCATCCTGGAAGAGGTCGAACAGGCCGACGACGCGGCCGCCGGCGCCATGGCGGCGCCGCGCGGCGCGCTCAGCCTGACCGCGCCGGCGCTGTTCGGCGAGCTGCACGTGATGCCGGTGGTGATGGACTATCTGCGCGCGCATCCGCAGGTTTCGCTGCGCACGCTGCTGGTGGACCGCGTCGTCAATCTGCTGGACGAGGGCGTGGACGTGGCGGTGCGCATCGGCGCCTTGCCGGATTCGACGCTGACGGCGGTGCCCGTCGGCCAGGTGCGGCGCGTGGTCTGCGCCTCGCCGGCCTTCCTGGAACGCCACGGCGTGCCGAAGGATCCGGACGCGCTGGCGCGCTACTGCACCATCACCGCGGCCATGGAGGGCAGGGGGCCGCAATGGCGCTTCCTGCAGGACGGGCAGACCCGCCGCGTGGACGTGGATTCGCAGCTGACCGTCACCTCGTTCCAGGCGGCGGTGCTGGCCGCGCGCCAGGACTGGGGCCTGACGCAGGTGATGTCCTATCAGGTGGCGCCGCACCTGGCCAGCGGCGCGCTGCGCGTGGTGCTGCGCGACTACGAGCTGCCGCCGGTGCCGGTGCACGTGGTGCATTCGGAAGGACGGCGCGGGTCGGCCAAGGTGCGCAGCTTCGTCGATTTCTGCGTCCAGGCATTGCGGCGCGATCTGGCCTTGCTGCCCGCTTGACGCGCGACCGACGCCGCCATGATGGCGGCGCATTTCCTGTTTCGTCCGCCGTTTCTTTCATACCGCGCAAGACAGTCTTGCCGCCGCCGGCCATTCCCGCCGGCGCCTCGCGGGTTCAACATGGTTGCCTGTTCCCCGTTGCCAGAGGCCGGCCATGTCCACACCCGCCATCACGCTGTATTCCTTCCCCTTGTCCGGCCATGCGCACCGCGTCACGCTGATGCTGTCGCTGCTCGGCCTGCCGTATCGCCGCGTCGACGTCGATCTGCGCGGCGGCGAGCACAAGCAGCCGCCGTTCCTGGCGCTGAACGCCTTCGGCCAGGTGCCGGTGCTGGAGGACGAGGGCGCGGTGATCGCCGATTCCAATGCGATCCTGGTCTATCTGGCCAAGCGCTACCAGGGTCAGGCCCGCTGGCTGCCAGAGGACGCGCTGGGCGCCGCCGCCGTGCAGCGCTGGCTCTCGGTGGCCGCCGGACAGCTGGCCTCGGGGCCGAACGCGGCGCGGCTGGCCACGCTGTTCGGCGTGCCCGATCCCGGCGGCGCGGCGCAGGCGCGCACCCATGCGCTGCTGGCCGTGATGGACGCCGAACTGGGTCGTCGCGACTGGCTGGCCGGGGAAGCCGCCACCATCGCCGACGTGGCCTGCTATGCCTATGTGGCGCTGGCGCCCGAGGGCAACGTGTCGCTGCAGGACTATTCGCGCGTCCGCGCCTGGCTGGCGCGGGTCGAGGCGCTGCCGGGCTTCGTGCCCATGGCCTTTTCCCACGTCGGCCTGCGGGCCGCCTGAGCGCGCGAGGCCCTGTCCATGACGACCGTAATCCAGCCCGATCCCGCCCCGGTCGAGGCGCCGGCTTCGCCCTGGCACGCCGGCGAGCGCCTGCTGCAGGAGCACGTGGGCGTGGCCGCGCGCATGGCGCAGATCGGCCCCAAGGTGCTGCGCGACTACATGCCCGACCAGCACCGCGACTTCTATGCGCAGCTGCCGCTGCTGCTGGCCGGCGCGGTGGATCCGGCGGGCGATCCCTGGGCCGGCGCGCTGGAGGGCGAGCCGGGCTTCGCCTGGTCGCCCGACCCCAGGGTACTGCGGGTGGCGGCCATGCCGGACGCCGATGATCCCCTGGCGGCGGGACTGGGGCCGGGCAAGGCGCTGGGCTTGCTCGGCATCGAGCTTCAGACGCGCAGGCGCAACCGCGTCAATGGCCTGGTGTCGGCCTGGGACGGCAAGCGTTTCGAGGTGACGGTGGGGCAGTCCTTCGGCAACTGTCCGCAGTACATCCAGACGCGCGAATGGCATTTTTCGCGCGCGCCCGGCCTGCGCTTCGCCGGCGGCGCGCGGGAATCTGCGGGACTGGACGCCGCGGCCGCCGCGTTGATCCGACGTTCGGACACGTTCTTCGTGGCCAGCTACGCGGACACGCCCGAGGGCGGACGCCAGGTCGACATATCGCATCGCGGCGGGCGACCGGGCTTCGTGCGGGTCGACGGCGACGTGCTGACGATCCCTGATTTCTCCGGCAACCGCTACTTCAACACGCTGGGCAACCTGGCCGCCAATCCGCGCGCGGGCCTGCTGTTCATCGACTTCGAGCGCGGCGATACCTTGCAGCTCAGCGGTCCGACGGAGCTGGTGCTGGAGGGACCGGAGGTGGCGAGCTTCGAAGGCGCCGAGCGGCTGTGGCGCGTGCGGGCGCTGCGGGCGGTGCGCCGGCCCGGCGCGCTGGCCCTGCGCTGGCGTTTCGGCGACTACGCGCCCACGTCGCTGGCGACGGGGCAGTGGCCGGCGGCGCTGTAGCGGCGGGCGAGTTCGGGCGGCGCGGCAGCGAGCGGCTTCAGTCCTGCGCCACCTTGCGCACGACGGTATCGTCCGGCTCCAGCCGGCGGCCGTCCTGCGCGTGGATCTCCAGCCGGCGCACCGGCTGGCCGCGTTTGCGGTCGATCAGTTCCGAGTGCGCTTCCCGCGGACCGTAGTAGTGGTCCTCGCCCCATTGGCGCAGGCCCACGATCACGGGGAACAGGCCGCGTCCTTTCTCGGTGAGCACGTATTCCTGGTAGGCGCTGCCGTCCGAGGCCGGCGCGGCCTCCAGGATGCCGTGTGCCGTCAGCGTGCGCAGGCGGTCGCTGAGGATGTTCTTGGCCATGCCCAGGTTCTTCTGGAACTCGCCGAAGCGGCGCAATCCGTCGAAGGCGTCGCGCACGATCAGCAGCGACCACCAGTCGCCGATGGCGTCGAGCGAGCGTGCCACCGGGCAGGCGGCGTCTTCGAAACTGGTGCGTTTGACCATGTGCCGGATCCTTGCGGGAAAGCGCGGGCCCGGGTTCGGGCTCGTCGCTGACGGATTTAGTGGTTGCATTATAAAACCATAAGGCCTAGCATTCTGGTTTCGTTATGAAACCCATAAGGCCCACCATGCCATCCCCGGATCGATCCCAAGTCCAAGCCCCGTCCCAAGCGGAAAGCGCCAGTCCCATGCCCGGCTGGCGGGTGCTGTTGCTGGCCGTGGCTTGCGCGCTC
Organism: Achromobacter sp. Marseille-Q0513; assembly: GCF_018195695.1. Classification (NCBI taxonomy): domain Bacteria; kingdom Pseudomonadati; phylum Pseudomonadota; class Betaproteobacteria; order Burkholderiales; family Alcaligenaceae; genus Achromobacter; species Achromobacter sp. Marseille-Q0513. Next base: position 12,584 of record NZ_JAGTJY010000180.1, read on the forward strand.
AGCGTGGCCAACGTGTATTACGCGCAGCCGCTGCTGGATGCCATGGGCCGTGAGTTCGGGCTGGACGAGGCGGCGGTGGGCATGGTGGTGACCGCCACGCAGATCGGTTGCGCCGTGGCGCTGTTGCTGGTGGTGCCGCTGGGCGACCTGCTGGACCGGCGGCGCCTGATGATCGGCCAGCTGGTGCTGCTGATGCTGGCCCTGGGGGCCGTGGCCACCGCGTCGGGGGCCGGCTGGCTGCTGGCGGGCATGGCCCCGCCGGGGGTGCTTGGCAACGCCATGGCGCAGGGGCTGCCGGCGCTGTCGGCGGCCGTGGCCGCGCCCGGCGCGCGCGGCCGCGGGGTTTGCGCGGCCCCGGGCGGGGTGGGGGTCGGCCTGCTGCCGGCGCGC
>NZ_JAGTJY010000181.1:0-12882 GCF_018195695.1 Achromobacter sp. Marseille-Q0513
GCCCGCCCCTTCGTGCTGGACCTGGGCTATGCGCGACTGCGCGCGCTGGGCACGCGCTTCGCGGTGCGCCGGGATGGCGGCCGCGCCTGGCTGGACGTGCATGCCGGCGCCGTGGAGATCCAGCCCGGGCATGCCCCCGCGCGCCAGGTCCAGGCCGGATTCGGCTGTGCGATCGACGGCAACGCCATCGGCGCGCCGGAACCGCTGGCGCCGGGCAGCGGCGCCTGGACGCGCGGCGAGCTGGTGGCCAACGCCGTGCCACTGGCGGACTTCACCGCCGAGCTGGCGCGCTATCGCCGGGGCCTGCTCACCTGTGCGCCCGGCGTCGCCGACCTGCCGCTGGTCGGCGTCTTCCCGCTGGCCGACACCGACCGCGCGCTGCGCGCGCTGGAAGCGACGCTGCCGGTGCGGGCGCGGCGCGTGCTGCCGGGCTGGATCAGGCTGGAAAGCGCCTGACCCATTCCGCCAAAGCGCCGACGCCGGCAAGGGCCTTCCCGACTATTTTGTAACAGCGACGCTTTTCCGGTTCCCCTTTTTTCATCTCGCTTGGCATGCCTGATGTACGCCGCGCACCGCGCGTCCGCCGCCAAGGAATCCCCATGCAAGTCCGTCGTCTCCGAACCCCGATCCGCGCCCGCGCGCTAGCGGCCGCCCTGTCCGCGCCGATGGGCGTCCTGGCGCTGTCCGCGCCCGTCCAGGCGCAGGCGCCCGCCGGGCAGCCGCCATTCCGGGCGCCGCATCATTCCCTGTCCGTGCCGGCGCTGGTGGGCGGCGGCACCCATCCCCGGCCTGGAGAGATCAGCCTGGCGCATCACGGCGTGCTGTTCCTGGATGAACTGCCCGAATTCAACCGGCGCACGCTGGAATCGCTGCGCGAGCCGCTGGAAACCGGCCGGGTGCTGATCTCGCGGGCCATGCGCACGGCGCGCTTTCCGGCCCGCTTCCAACTGGTCGCGGCCATGAACCCTTGCCCCTGCGGTTGGCGCGGGCACCCGGCGCGGGCCTGCGCCTGCACGCCGGACCAAGTGGCGCGCTACGCGGGCCGCGTCTCCGGCCCTTTGCTGGACCGCATCGACCTGCATCTGCGCCTGCCGCCGGTGGCCCCGGAAGAACTGGACGGGCCGCCGGGGGAGGCCTCGGCGGCGGTGCGTGAGCGGGTCCTGGCCTGCCGTGGGCGGCAATTGGAACGTCAGGACAAGCCCAACGCGGCCCTGGCCGGCGCGGAGCTGGACCGCCATTGCGCGCTGGACGAGAGCGGGCGGGAGCTGCTGCTGCAAGCCATGCGCCGCCTGCGCGGCTCGGCCCGCGTGCTGCACCGGACGCTGCGGGTGGCGCGCACGATCGCCGACCTGGACGGCGCGGAACGGTTGGGCGCCCGGCATGTCGCGCAGGCGGTGCAGTACCGGGCGGAATGAGGGGAAAGGGGTGTTTTGGCGAAATCCAGGGACATATGGCATACGGATCTGGCAGGCCCCTGCAGGGTGATCCCTTATCCGATTCGACAAAAGCCCGGAAATCGCCATATAATCAAAGGCTTTCCCGGATCTGGCGTGTGCGTGACCTGCCTTTGGGCTTTGCGCATGAGGGAAAAGCGCTGCAAAACATGCTTCGAGCATGGCGTGGCTTTGGGGGGATAGACGTTCTGGTCCTGACCCTGGCGCGCAGGTGGCAGCGATCGCTGGAAAGCAGTACCACAGAAGTGGCAACGGGTTCGACAAGTCTTGTCGCGCCGCCCTGGGCAGCAAGCCCGGATTTGCCTGGCTTCGGATTCGATTCCGTTGCGGGCAGGCCGGTCTGGCTTATCTGGCTCACGGCGCCGTCAGGCACCTGGCGTCATGTAAATCAACAATCAGTGTTTAGTTTAGGGAATCAACATGCCCAAGATGAAGACCAAGAAAAGCGCCGCAAAGCGCTTTCAGGTTCGCGGCAGCGGATCCATCAAGCGTGGTCAGGCGTTCAAGCGTCACATCCTGACCAAGAAGACCACGAAGAACAAGCGCCAGCTGCGCGGTTCGGCTGCGGTCCATGAAACCAACGTGGCTTCCGTGAAAGCCATGATGCCTTTCGCTTGATCTAAGGGAGATCTACTATGCCTCGCGTCAAACGCGGCGTTACCGCCCGTGCCCGTCACAAGAAAGTCATTTCCGCCGCCAAGGGTTACCGTGGCCGCCGCGGTAATGTGTTCCGCATCGCCAAGCAAGCGGTCATGCGCGCTGGCCAATACGCCTACCGCGACCGCCGCAACAAGAAGCGCACGTTCCGCGCGCTCTGGATCACGCGTATCAACGCCGCCGTCCGTGAGCATGGCGTCAGCTACAGCGTGTTCATCGCCGGCCTGAAGAAGGCTGCGATCGAGCTCGACCGCAAGGTCCTGGCCGATCTGGCCGTGCGCGACAAGGCCGGCTTTGCCGCCATCGTGCAGCAAGCCAAGGCTGCGTTGGCTGCCTGATCGCGCGCTTTAACTCATCGCGCATCGCTGCAAACGGGGCTGTCATGGCCCCGTTTGCGTTTTGAGGGCTGGATTCATGACTCAATCGATTGACGACCTGGTTTCCCAGGCGCAAGAACGTTTCGCCGCGGCCAAGGACGCCGCCGCGCTCGAAAACGAAAAGGCCCGCTTCCTGGGCAAGGATGGCGCGCTGACCGTGCTGCTCAAGGGGCTGGGCAAACTCGACCCCGAGCAAAAGCGCGAGATGGGCGCGCAGATCAACCAGGCCAAGAAGAAGGTCGAGGAGTTCCTGAATCTGGGCCGCGCCGCGCTGGCGCAAGCCGAGCTGGACGCCCGTCTGGCTTCTGAAACCATCGACGTCACCCTGCCGGGCCGTGGCCGCGCGCCGGGCGGCATCCATCCGGTGATCCGGACCTGGGAGCGCGTGGAAGAGATCTTCCGCTCCATCGGCTTCGACGTGGCCGACGGCCCCGAAGTCGAGAACGACTGGACCAACTTCACCGCCCTGAACAGCCCGCTGGACCATCCGGCGCGTTCGATGCACGACACGTTCTACGTCGACATGCAGGACGCCGACGGCCAGCCGCTGCTGCTGCGCACGCACACCAGCCCCATGCAGGTGCGCTATGCCCGCATGCACAAGCCGCCCATCAAGGTCATCGCGCCGGGGCGCACCTACCGCGTCGACAGCGACGCCACGCACTCGCCCATGTTCCACCAGGTGGAAGGGCTCTGGATCGCCGAGGACATCTCCTTCGCCGACCTGAAAGGCGTGTACACCGATTTCCTGCGTTGCTTCTTCGAAAGCGACGACCTCGTCGTGCGTTTCCGCCCGTCGTTCTTCCCCTTCACCGAACCGTCCGCCGAAATCGACATGATGTTCACGTCGGGGCCGAACCGCGGCCGCTGGCTGGAGATCTCCGGTTCCGGCCAGGTGCATCCGCAAGTGGTGCGCAATTTCGGCCTGGACCCCGAGCGCTACATCGGCTTCGCCTTCGGTTCCGGGCTCGAGCGCCTGACCATGTTGCGCTACGGCGTCAACGACCTGCGCCAGTTCTACGAAGGCGATTTGCGCTTCCTGCGCCAGTTCAACGAATAACCGAAGCGACGGCTGATCATGCAATTTCCCGAATCCTGGCTGCGTTCCCTGGTCAATCCCGAGATCGCAACCGATGAACTCGCGCACCGGCTCACGATGGCCGGCCTGGAAGTCGAAGACGCCGTGCCGGCGGCACCCGCGTTCAGCGGCGTGGTCGTGGCGCGCATCGTCGAGATCGCGCCGCATCCGGACGCCGACAAGCTGCGCGTCTGCCAAGTGGACGACGGCTCCGGCGCGCTGCTGCAGATCGTCTGCGGCGCGCCCAACGCGGCCGCCGGCCTGACCGTGCCGCTGGCCCGCGTCGGCGCCGAGCTGCCCGGCGGCATGAAGATCGGCGTGGCCAAGATGCGCGGCGTGCAATCGTCCGGCATGCTGTGCTCGGCGCGCGAGCTGGGCCTGTCCCAGGATCACGCCGGCCTGATGGAACTGTCCGGCGACCTGGCTCCCGGCCTGTCGATCCGCGACGCGCTGGACCTGGACGACACGCTGTTCACGCTCAAGCTCACGCCGAACCGCGCCGACTGCCTGTCGATCCTGGGCGTGGCCCGTGAGGTCGCCGCGCTGACCGGCGCGCCGCTGTCGGTGCCCACCGCCAAGGCCGTGCCCGTGACGCTGGACGAGCGCCTGCCCGTCAAGGTCGAGGCCCCCGACCTGTGCGGCCGTTTCGGCGGCCGCGTGATCCGCGGCGTCAATGCCCGCGCCGCCACGCCGGAATGGATGAAGACGCGCCTGGAGCGCGCCGGCCAGCGTTCGCTGTCGGCGCTGGTGGACATCTCCAACTACGTCATGCTCGAGCTGGGCCGTCCGTCGCACGTGTTCGACCTGGACAAGATCCAGGGCGACCTGTCGGTGCGCTGGGCCCGCGAAGGCGAGACGCTGGAACTCCTGAACGGCCAGACCGTCACGCTGGATTCCAAGGTCGGCGTGGTGGTGGCCGGCGACACCGTCGAAAGCCTGGCCGGCATCATGGGCGGCGAAGCCACGTCCGTGACGCTGGACACGCAGAACATCTACCTGGAAGCCGCGTTCTGGTGGCCGCAGTCGCTGGCCGGCCGCGCGCGTCGCTACAAGTTCAGTTCGGAAGCCAGCCATCGCGGCGAACGCGGCGTGGACTACGCCACGATTCCCGAGCACATCGAATTCATCACGCGCCTGATCGTCGACATCTGCGGCGGCCAGGCCGGTCCGCTGGACGACCAGATCGTCAACCTGCCCAAGCGCGAACCCGTGCGCATGCGTCTGGCGCGCTGCCACCGCGTGCTGGGCGTGCCGGTGACGCAGGCCGATGTCGGCCGCATCTTCGGCAGCCTGGGCCTGGAATACACGATTGAAGGCGACGACTTCGTCGTCACGCCGCCGTCGTTCCGCTTCGACATCGAGATCGAGGAAGACCTGATCGAGGAAGTCGCGCGCATCTACGGTTTCGAGAACATTCCCACCGTGCCGCCCATGGCGCGCGCCAAGATGTTCTCGCTGCCCGAAGTCCGCCGTGGCAACCACGCCCTGCGCCGCCTGGCGGCCGCGCAGGACTACCAGGAAGTGGTCAACTACAGCTTCGTCGAAGCCGACTGGGAACGCGACTACGCCGGCAATACCGACCCCGTGCGCCTGGTCAATCCCATCGCCAGCCATCTGTCGGTGATGCGTTCCAGCCTCATCGCGAGCCTGGTGGCCAACATCGTCCACAACGCCAATCGCAAGCAGACCCGCGTGCGCCTGTTCGAGCTGGGTCGCGTGTTCACGCGCGACGCCGCCGTGCAGGACGGCCCGCTGATGGTGGCCGGCGTGCGCCAGCCGCTGATGCTGGCCGGCGCGGCCTGGGGCCCGGCCGTGGAAGAGCAGTGGGGCGCGCCCGCGCGCCACGTCGACTTCTACGACGTGAAGATGGATGTCGAGGCGCTGTTCGGCGCGCGCGGCGACCGCCTGCGCTTCGAGGCCGCCGCGCATCCCGCGCTGCACCCCGGCCGCAGCGCCCGCGTCTCGCTGGACGGCAAGGTCGTCGGCTGGATCGGCGAACTGCACCCGCGCTGGGCGCAGCAGGCCGACCTGGCCCATGCGCCGGTGGTGTTCGAACTGGACGTGGCCGCGCTGTCGGAAGGCGAGCTGCCCCAGGTCCGCGAGCAGTCGCGCCAGCCCATCGTGGTGCGCGACCTGGCCCTGTGGGTCGACGCCCAGGTGCCGGTCCAGTCCATGCTGGACACCGTCACCGCGCTGGCCAAGACCGATCCCCAACTGGCCGTGCTGCGCGACCTGCGCCTGTTCGACGTGTGGCGCGAGAAGTCCCAGGACGGCGTTCCCGCGGCCGAGAAAAGCCTTGCTTTCCGATTCTGGCTACAGGACACTGAGGTCACGCTGGACGACGCCCGGGTGGCGGATTGCATGGCGCGCATCAGGGATGCCCTGATCAGCGCCCACGGCGCGCGACTACGCGCTTGAACATGGGGAACACTATGCTTGCCGAGCCGCGTACCCTGACCAAGGCTGAACTGGCCGAGCTGCTCTTCGAGCGGGTCGGCCTGAACAAGCGCGAGGCCAAGGACATCGTCGACACGTTCTTCGAAGAGATCCGCGACGCGCTCGCGCGCGGCGACTCCGTGAAGCTCTCGGGATTCGGCAACTTCCAGGTGCGCGACAAGCCGCCGCGCCCTGGTCGCAATCCCAAGACGGGCGAGACCATCCCCATCGCCGCGCGCCGCGTGGTGACATTCCATGCCAGCCAGAAGCTCAAGAGCGTCGTGGAGCAGGCCACGCCGGCTGCGCCCGACGCCGTGGAGTGATACGCTTTGTCGGTAAATGTTATCGGCGCTCGACGCAACGCGGCATAAAATCCACTTATGACACGTCCCGAATCCACCGTTACCACCTTACCGCCCATTCCCGCCAAGCGTTACTTCACCATCGGTGAAGTCAGCGACCTGTGCGGCGTCAAGCCTCACGTCTTGCGGTACTGGGAACAGGAATTCACGCAGCTCAAGCCGGTGAAGCGGCGCGGCAACCGCCGCTACTATCAGCATCACGAAGTGCTGCTGATCCGCCGCATCCGCTCGCTGCTGTACGAACAAGGCTTCACCATCAGCGGCGCGCGCAACCGCCTCGGCGACGCGCGCGACACGCCGCATGACCAGGACGCCGCCGTGCGCCTGTCCGGCGCCGAAATGCAGGCCCTGCGCAATGAGCTGGGCAATGTGTCGGCGATGCTGGGCGAAGCGCTGGGCATGAAGCCCGGCGCGCAAGCTGGCGACACGCACGCCGCCAGCGTTCAATCCTCCGGCGTGTCCGCGCCGGCAGCCTGATTCCGCTTGCGCTCGCGCCGGCCTCGTGCCGGCGCGGTGTTTGCCGGCAATACGTCTCCCTTGTTTTTGAAGTCAGCGTAGCCTGAGCTGCTATGCGCGACGTGCGTTGTCGCATGCTTGTGCATCGCGCGGCGCAGTCGCGGTTGCGTTGCCGTGGCCTGACCTTGTCGTGCCTGGCGCCGCGACGTCGCCGGCATCGACGTGGCCGTTGGGGAGGTGGTGGCGACCTGGCGCTCTCTTACGGATGGTGCGCCTGTTGATTGCACATCGACAGACACGAGGATATCCCTTGCATTCAACAGGCCCACGCAAGCATGGTCAACGCGTGCTCCAAATTTTTTTCGAGCATCTGCAAAATTTTTTGCGTGAGTGCGTGCAAACAATTTTTTGCTCTGCTATAATCTTTTTCTTTCGGGGCGTAGCGCAGCCTGGTAGCGCACTTGCATGGGGTGCAAGGGGTCGCGAGTTCGAATCCCGCCGTCCCGACCAGCAGTTCAAAAAGCCGTCAGTGATTTTTCACTGACGGCTTTTTTCATTGCCTGTCCATATTCATTTTGGTTTTTTCATTCGCCGCGAGGTGGATACCGTGCTTCGGGAAAGCTACTTCGTCTAGAGCGCAAGTTGCGCGAGCACCAAACACCAAAATACCAAAACACCAAACACGGCATTCATCAAAATGAGGGAACAGCGGAATACGGTGAAGTTGAAGCTCACCGGAGACCGCACGCTACACATGCCGCGCCGTATTGGCGCTGCGCTACCTTGAGGCCATTGCTCCCGACAAGGTAATCTCCACCCGCTCCACCCCTTTCCCCTGATTCTTCCGCTTCAGCGCAATCCCGCCGATCTCCCCGGTCGTGCGCGGATGCGTGCCGCCACAGCCCATGCGGGTGAATCCCTCGACCTCCCAGTACCGCCGATGATTCGCCTCGTCGGAAAACGCCGTCACGATGGGCTTGTCGGCGGCGATCAGCGCGTCGGCTTGCGCCTGGACGGTCTCGAACAGTTCGCTGATGCTCGCGCCGCGCTGGAAATCGATCCGCGCTTTCATCGGTGAAATATGCGCGCCGACCTTGAGGATGCCTGGTTCACAGTCATAGATCAGCTGCAGCACCATCTCGGCCGCGAAGTGATGACGCATCAGGCCGTAGCGCCGCGCCCAGTCGATGCGCACGTCCACTTCATCGCCGGCGTGCAGGCCATGGCCGGGCGGCAGCGTGTAGGCGATGTCCAGGCCGTCCTTTTCCGCTTTCAGCACGGCAATGCCCGCGATCGTGCCGCTGTCGCTTTCCTGCCCGCCGGCGTTGGCGTAGAAGATCGTCGCGCGCAGGCGGACGATGTCTCCGTCGACGGTGGACACCTCGGTCCGCAGATGGTCCAGGTAGGGGTCTTGCCAGAAAACCTTGTCTGTCACGTGGGGCTCCGCGCGCGAGGGGCTGGGATGATCCAGCGACTATAGAGCATTGCTCAGGCTGCCTGCACCTTCCTGCAATGCTGCTTGCTTCCGTCCGCCAAGGTGACGGTCAGCGTAGCCGCGCCGCGCTGGAAATCGTGGCGTTCGTCGAAGGCATCGGCGCGCCATGCCTGGGTATCCGGGCCCGCCTCGCTGGGTCGGATCGCATAGCGGCACGGGACGCCGTAGTCGCGCGTCGCGGCAATGAGCCGGCGCGCGGTATCGACGATGTAGGTCGCGCCCAGTTCATCGCGATAGATGCCTTGCGCCCAGTCGTCGACGTTCTCGTTCAGGGCGGCGGGATAGGCAGGCCAGGCCTCGCCCATGGCCAGCCCAAGCAGGCGTCGCGCCGTCGCGCTGGCAGGCGTCGAGGCGGTGTTGAACAGCACGACGGCGCACAGCCTGCGTTCCGGCAGGCCCAGCAGCATGGACGTATGGCCATTGACGTCGCCTTTGTGCGCGACGCTGCGCCAGCGCCGGCCGTCGATCTTGATCTCGTCCAGCCACCAGCCGCAACCGAAGTCGCCGGGCGGGCCGCCGAGCATCAAGTCGGTATGCGCCGCGTCCAGGACCTTGCCGTCGATCAGCGACAGCCACCAGCGGGCCAGGTCGCGCGCGCTGGCGGCCAGGTCGTAGGCGCCGAATGCCACGCTGGAATGCAAGGGCGGCGCGGGCGTTCTGTCCGGGTCCAGCATGCAGCCGATGCTGTGCGCGGTGTCGATCGATCCCGTCTCGCGCAGTTCCAGCGTCTGCCAGAGCATCGTGCGCAGCATGTCGTGCAGCGCATCGCCACCGACGCGTTCCGCGATCCGGGCCAGCACGGCGTAGCCGGTGTTGCTGTAGCGGCAGGCCTGTCCTGGCGCATCCAGCAGGGGCGAGGCGGTGATCAGCCTGATCAGGTGCTCGGGCGCGATGTGCCGCCGCATCAGTTCCGGCCAATAGGCGGGCAGGGCGGTGTGGTTGCCCAGGCCCGAGCGGTGCCGCAGCAGATGCATGGGCGTGATGCGCGGATCCAGGCCGCAATCCGGCAGGTATCGCGCGGCGCTGTCGTGCAGGTCGAGCTTGCCATGCTGCGCCAACAACAGGATCGCGGCGGCCGTGTGGCTCTTGCTCAGAGATCCGATGTGAAAGCGGGTGTCCGGGGCGTTCTTGCGGCCGCTGGCAAGATCCGCATGGCCGTAGGCCTGCTCGGCCACGGCAGCGCCATCGGCGTAGACGCCCAGCACGCCGTGGAGATCGGCGTGCGAGGCCAGGTCTTGCAGGTACTGGTGCAGCGCGAGTGTCATGGGGCGGTGATCGATGTCGAAAGACGTGGGGCGCGAGAGCGGGGGAGTCGCGATCGGACCGCGGGCACGCCATGGCCGGCGGCCTCAACGCGCCTATGGACCTTGAAGCGGCTACAGCCTCTATCGTGCCAGGCAGTTCAACTGAAAGGAGCAAGCATGTCCAGCGCGTTGGAGCGTTCCCGTTTCGTCCTGGTCATCGGTGGCGGGCAGGCCGGACTGGCGGCGGGCTATTGGCTGAAGCGGCAGGATATGCCTTTTCTGATCGTCGAGGGCGGCGCCCGGATCGGCGATGTCTGGCGGCAACGCTACGCCTCGCTGTCGCTGTTCACCACGCGCGCGTTCAGCGCCTTGCCCGGCATGGCCCTGGCGGGCGACGCGGACGGCTATGCCGGCCGCGACGAGTTCGCGGATTACCTGGAGGCCTACGCAGGGCGCTTCGCGCTGCCCATCCGGCTGTCGACCTCGGTCCAGCGCCTGCGCGCCGGGCCGCAGGGGAGCTTCCTGGCCGACTTGTCGGACGGCGGCACGCTGGCCGCCACGCATGTCATCGTGGCGACGGGCGGCTTTCAGGCGCCGGTGGTGCCGGCGATCGCGCGCGGCTTCGGCGCTCAGATTCCGCAGTTGACCCCGGAGAGCTTCGGCGCCGGCGAGTCCTTGCCCGACGGGCCGGTGCTGGTGGTGGGAGACGGGGCCAGCGGCCGCGACCTGGCCGTGCTGGCCTCGGCCTCGCATCCGGTGATGCTGGCCACGGGCAAGCCGCGCAAGCTGGTGCCCGAGCGCGTGCTGGGCAAATCGATCTGGTGGTGGCTGCGCTGCCTGGGGCTGATGCGCGCGCCGTCCGCGTCATTCCTCGGCAAGGCATTGCGGCGCAGGGATCCTTTTCCGGACCGGGACCGAGGCCTGGCGAGCCTGGCGCGGCGCGGCATCGATCTGCGGCCCAGGCTGACGGCCGCCGAGGGCGATACGGCCGTGTTCGCTGACGGCGAGCGCCGCCAGGTGGCGGCGGTGGTGTGGGCGGTTGGCTATCGGGATCGGACCGATTGGATCGAGATCCCCGGTGCCTTGGGCGACGAGGGCCGCTTGCTGCACGACGCGGGCGTTTCTCCGGTGTCCGGCCTTGCCTATGTCGGCCGTCCGTGGCAGCGCAACCGTGCGTCGGCGCTGGTCATGGGCGCGGGCGAGGATGCGCGGCGCATCGTCGAGGCGATCAAGCGGGCGGACACGGATCGTCGGATCGCCGCCGCCATGCCGCCGCGGGCGGCGGAGCCGCGCTGACGGCCCGCAAGTAAATGCACCATTCTTCACAGTTCTCTCCAAGGATTCATGGCCTGTCCCGTTAGCATGTGCGCCGGGTCGAGCAGGAAGCCGGCCGGTAAAGCGCGCATGGCTGGCATGCGCAAGACGTGGCAGACAGCGAAAGGGGAAAGAACATGGTTCAAGGATTGAACGCCAGGGCAACGCGGGCGCGCGGATTGGGCGCCGTGCAGGGTGTGCGCCGCCTTGCGTGCGAGACCGGGGCGTCAGCGGCTTGCGCCGCGCCGCGCCGCAGCCTGCAAGGCGCGGGCGCCGCCATCGCGGCCGCGCTGATCGCCGTGGCGTCGCCGGTGTGGGCCGCCGGGCCGGCCGTCGTCGTCAAGCATGGCGAGACCGTCACGATAGATGGCGTGCGCAACATCGTCATGCGCGCCGACCAGGCCAAGGGCGGCATCCTGCTGCTGACGGGCGGCGACGGGCGCCTGAACGTGACGGACGGCGCGCAGTTCACCGATGGCGCGGACAACGTGCTGATCCGCAACCGCGACGCGTTCGCGGCGCGCGGCTATAACGTGATGCTGGTCGACCTGGGCACGGACCTGGCGGCGGCGGTCGGCTACATGGCCAGGTTGAAAGCGCCGGTGACCGTCATCGGCACCAGCAAGGGCACGGAGCGGCTGGCGCAGGGATTGGCGAAGGGCGCGCGTCCGGACAAGGTGGTGCTGTCCTCGGGCTTTCTCAGCCCGGAATCCGGGCCGGGCGACAGCGTGCAAGCCATCCTGGGCACGCCGTCGCGGCTGCCGCCGACCCTGGCGATCCACCATCGCGAGGACCATTGCCGCTGGACGCGTCCGGCCGGGGTCGAGCCGTTCAAGGCCTGGGCCGGTCCGAAAGTCGAGGTCGCGTGGCTCAGCGGCGGCGTGGATGATCAGGCGAATCCCTGCCGCTACAGCGGGCACCATGGCTTTGCCGGCGTGGACGCGGCATTCGTGGACCGCATCATGGCCTTCATCGCGAAGTAGTCGGGCGGGCCAGCCTGTTATGGCGCAATCCCGGCCGCTCTGTGCATGGCGGCGCGGCCCGACCTTGTCCATACTGATTGCGCGCCCGCATCCGTCCACGCAGCTTGCGCGGACGGCGCGCGCAGTCAACCAGGACCGTTCCATGCCCTACCGCTACGTTGTCGCCGATGTCTTCACCCGCCACGCCTATGGCGGCAATCCGCTGGCCGTCGTGCTCGACGCGCAAGGCCTGGATACCGCGCAGATGCTGCGCATCGCGCGCGAGTTCAATTTCTCCGAGACCAGCTTCGTGCTGCCGGCGCGGGATCCGGCGCACACGGCCGAGGTGCGGATCTTCACGCCCGATCGGGAAGTGCCTTTCGCCGGGCATCCCAATGTCGGCACGGCGGTGGTGCTGGCGCGCGAGCTGGCGGCATCGGGACGTCCCGTGCCGGACGCGTTCGTGTTCGACGAGGCGGCCGGGCTGGTGCGGATCGCGCTGCGGCGCGAAGGGGCGGACGTGGACGGCGCCGAGTTGCAGGCGCCGCAGCCACTGTCCCGGCGCGCCCTGGCGCCCGTGGATGCGGTGGCGCGGGCCTTGCGCCTGGCGCCCGGGGACATCGAGACGGCCGAGCACGCGCCGCAAGTCGTGTCGGTCGGCCTGACCTTCCTGGTGGTCCAGCTGGCCAGCCGCGATGCACTGCGCCGCGCATCGCCGGATCCTGCCGGCTATGCGGCGCTGCTGCCGCTGGACGACGCGCGTTCCATCTATGCCTACACGACCGACACGGCGGCGGACACGGGGCAGGGGCCGACCGATATCCAGGCCCGCATGTTCACGGGCCGCATGACGGAAGAACCGGCCACCGGCAGCGCCGTGGCCGCCGCGGTGGCGCTGCCGGTGGCCGGGGCTTCCGTCATGCGGCCCGTGAACATGCGGGCCTGGATATCGGCCGGCCCCTGCCCCGCGTCCGCCGCCGTGTCGGTCGTGTTGGCATAGATGGAACGCCCGTCCGCCCGCGGCCGCCGCGCCGCCTCGCCGGCAGG
>NZ_JAGTJY010000182.1:0-12671 GCF_018195695.1 Achromobacter sp. Marseille-Q0513
GTACACGACCAGCAGCACGAGCGCGCCGTATATCGCCAGGGTATAGAGCGTGGTGAGCGTGGCCCAGCCCACGCGCCTGCCGGTGATGGGCGGGGCGTCCTCGCGGCCAAGCAGGCTGCGCCAGCGGACCAGCGTGGCCCCGGGCGCGCTGATCAGCCACCAGGCCAGGCGCCGGAGCGGGCCGGGCGGGCGAGGCAGCTGGGCGCTGACCTGGGCGGCCAGCAGTTCGCGCAGGGCTCGGTTTTCTTCGAGCAGGCGTTGGGCGTCGGCCGGCGCCTGATCGATGCGATCCGGAGTGCTGTCATGCTGCGTAGCGGGAGGATCGGACGGCGTGGCGGTCATGTTGAGAAAACTATAGATACAAAATCATGCGACCGCAATTATGGGGGGCGCAGGTAGCGGTCAAAAAAACGAATAAGCGGGCAAAAAGCCGGCTGCGACAGGCACTTGTCTGCAGGGTGTAAGCATGTGTCCGGAAGGCGGACGCGACACGGTGGGGAGCCGTAATGTCATGCAAGTTCAGGCGGATTTTCTCGCGCCTGGCGGCGCGCAGCATGCGATCCGGCGACTGCGACAGATCCGGGACTGTCAGAGTGGCTCGCGCGCTTGAAAGCACAAAGCCGGCTTGCGCCGGCTTTGTGCTTGGGTGGGACCCGAAGGTCCCCGTGCCAGGTCGGGCAAGCCGGACCTCGCGGTCCGGACCTGCCCAGCCGTTCCTGCTGAGGCGTGATTAACGCAGCAGCGACAGAACGGTTTGCGGCACTTGGTTGGCTTGCGCCAGAACCGAGGTACCAGCCTGTTGCAGGATCTGGTTCTTGGACATGTTCGACACTTCCGTGGCGTAGTCCGCGTCCTGGATCCGCGAGCGGGCGCCCGACAGGTTGTTGACGACGTTGTTCAGGTTGGCGATCGTCGATTCCAGACGGTTCTGCACAGCACCCAGCTCGCCGGTCAGCTTGTTCAGGACCTTGAACGCGGCGTCCAGGGTCTTGAGCGGATCGGTGGTCTTGTCGCCTTGGCTCGTCTTTTCGGTGGTCAGTTGGCCTTTGCTGTTGACCTTGGCCGTTTCACCGATCTTGGGGGCATAGTCGCCAGTGCCCGTGCCGCCAGTGACCTTGATTTCACCAGTGTCCTTGTTCACGGTGTATTCGGTGGTAAACGTCTCCACGCTGGTGAAGTTGCCCTTGGCGTCGAGGAACGTACCTGCAACCGCGGGGGGGCCGGCGACAGCTTTCGCCGTGCCATCGGTCAGGGTGATCTTGGCGGCAAAGATGCCAGAACCCATGTCGATGGTGGTGGTACCCGTCGCCTTGGCCAGATTCAGGACGGTGTCCTTCGAAGCAGTTGCCGTGTACTGGATGCCAGCAGTGGCAGCGGCAGCGGCCGTCTGAGTGAACTGGACATCGCCAACAGTGATGGATGCCCCGGCGTTGTCATACGTACCAGCCGCCGTCTGCTTGCTGATAGCAGTAAACATGTTCTCGAGTTTAGCTACCGCACCACCGGTCGCATTGTTAGTGCTCAGCTCGCCCGTAGCGCTCAGGTAGGCCTGTTGACCATTGATGGTCACCTTGCCGGTCGAATCAACGGAGAACTCCGCAGACGTGGTCTTGTTGGTGTAGACACCCTTGACGCTGCCCGTCGTGGGAACTTGTGCCTTGCCCAGATCGGCAACGTCGGTTGCGCTGCCGTTCAGTGCGGTCTTGGTGAACGTGAAGTTATCCTTCGCAGCGTTATAGGTATACGTGGTGCCATTGTTGGTAACCGTATCGCCATTGGCCAGTTTGTCGAAAGCTTGGGCGGCCGTTACCGCAGTATGCGTGGTGGTGACGTTGTAGACGCCCGAGCCGGTAGTCGTCTCACCACCCTTGGCGGCGATGATGTCGGTGACGGTGGCATTGCGGTTGTCCGTCACGCCCTTGCCGTTGACGTTGAAGCCGTTCAGGCCCAGCGTCTTGACGCTGATTTCCGACAGGTTCAGGGTGATGGTTTCGCCGTCGTTGGCGCCGACTTGCAGCGTCAGGGGCTTGGCGTTGGCCGACAGGACCTTCACGCCGTTGAAGTCGGTCTGTTCCGAGATGCGGTTGATGTCAGCCAGGCGCTGGTTGATTTCATCCTGCATCGAATCCAACTGCTCTTGCGAGTAGTTGCCGTTACCGGCCTGAACGGCCAGTTCGCGCACGCGCTGCAGGTGGGTGTTGACTTCGGCCGACGCGCCTTCCGTCGTCTGAGCCAGCGAGATGCCGTCGTTGGCGTTGCGGGCGGCTTGGGTCAGGCCCTTGACGTTCGCGGTGAAGCGGTTGGCGATGGCCATGCCGGCGGCGTCGTCCTTGGCGCTGTTGATGCGCAGGCCCGACGACAGGCGTTCGATGGCGGTACCCAGGGCGGACTGGGACTTGTTCAGGTTGTTCTGGGCAACCAGCGACAAGTAGTTGGTATTGATGACTGCAGCCATGTTTAGGCTCCCAAGGAGAGAAAGGCTTCTTCAAACCGGGCAGCTAGGCCGCCCAACTGTAACGTGAGGAACTGAATTTGAGGTTTTCAAGTTCGTCCGTTGCCAGGATTACGGCAGTCAAAAAACATTCTTTAGGGCAAATTTGAGAAAGGCGTGCTTTTCGATCATTGCCATGCCATGCCGTGGCTGCTGTGCGCCGCCTAATAAAAAAGGGGCAGATAGCCCCTTTCCCATGCCTGGCGATGATCGCGCTGCTCTTCTATATAAGCAGGCCGAGAGTGCGCAACTGATTCAGCACATCAGACAAGAGGGATTGCGCAACAGGATCCAGGTTGCGGACGCGCTTCATTGATTTGCCATTGGGGTGTGCCAGTTCGCCAGATGCGAGTGCATCGCGCAGCCTGGTGCGCAGTTCGGGTAGCGAAGTGCCCTTGTCGATGTGCTGGCCCACGAATCGATGTACCTCGTCGACCGGCGGGCGCAGGGATTGATGCCACAGGTTGTATTGGCCAATCATTCTGCTGCCCTGGATGTCGATGGCACGCAGGTGCGTCAGGCCCGGGATCCAGCGAGGCTGCGGCTCTTCATGGGCGTAGCCCACGGGTTCAAGCCGATAGCACAGCGCATTGGCGTTCAGGAGCAGCACAAGATGGGTCAGGATTTCCTCGCCCAGTTGTGCATCGGTCGTCGTCTTCTTTGCCTTTGGGCGCGCGGCGTCCAGGAGTTCCTGGAAGGTCAGGGCGCGGGGCCAGGCCAGCCGCAGGGCTTCGGCGATGGCCACGAAACTGGACACCTGGGAAGACACGCCGACGCCATTTGCGGTCAGATAGTGTCGTTCCTTGGACGGGGCGCCGGCTGGCGCCCGCGCTTGTGTCAGGCGCGCAGCCACATGCATTTTTTCCAGCGCGTTCGCTTCGGGACGATCCAGGATTTTCTCTGCTCGGTCGGCGTGGATCAGCAGGCTCTTGCGAAATTGCCTGCCTACAGCGAAATCCAGATACTGCTCGCGCATTTCACGGCCGGCATCGGCGGACAAGGCGCCATGCAGCATGGCCACGTTGTCGCCGTAGTTGGTGGAGATCATGGACTGCGGTTCCGCATCGGCCAGATAGGCCAACCCGGCTTGCTGGGCCGCGGCGACGAATTCCAGGAAATAGCAGGGCGCGTTGACCTCCTCCAGGTGCTCGTGCATCAGGTAATAGTCGGATTGCTTGCGTACCTGGCGCGCCGCCTGCTGCAAGGCCGAGCGTAGCGGATTGTTGTTGGATAACCCGTTTTCCAGCATGGCCAGCATATCCTTGGCCCGCGCCAGCCGTTCCTCCGGCGTCTGCGCGCCATGGCTGTTCAGGATCATCGCATCCCGCACCACGTCCGACGCCTTCCAGCCCGGATAGGTGTTGTAGCTGATATAGGCAATACCTTCAGGCGCCAGGTTTTCCCGGCACACGCGCAAGATGGCTTCGCGCACCTCCGGCGGCACCCAGCTGAACACGCCATGCACGATGATGTAGTCGAACTGCCCGAACGCCGGCGTGATGTCCGTGATGCTCATCGCGCGCAGGTCCAGATTCTTCAGGCCCATGGCCTTGACGATGGACTGGCCGGCTTCGATCTGCTGCACAGACAGGTCCACGCCCACGGCCCGGGCTTCGGGATGGGCGACGGCGTAGGGCAGCAGGTTGCCGCCGGCGGCGCAGCCCAATTCCAGAACGCGGGCGTTCGCCACGGGCGGCGCGCTGATGCCATACAGCGCCGCCACGGCTCGCAGATGGCCGGGGGCAGAGATCGAGAAGGCATTCGATTGGTAAGGCGTTTCGTCGTAGGCCGCGGCTAGCGCCTGGGTGACGGCGTCGGTATCGGTCATTGCGTATTCCTGGGGGCGGTAGAGCGAGTGCGCTGGCGCCGGCCCATGCCGGCGCCATGATGCGCGCCAGCCTGAAGGCTAGCAGCCGCTCGCGCGGAGAAATGGGGGGAATAACGGCGGAATTCGCCGGGATCTTGCACGCTTGGCACGAGCAGCCCGCGTGCGAACCCTGCAAACAGAGCGCTAAATAATCTGCGCGATCTGCCCTTCCTTGGGCAGATCCTGCCAGGCCTGTTCCTTCAGCTTGGCGCGAATCCGCGCCGTGGCCTGCGAGCGCAGCTGGCAGACGCGGGCCTCGGTCACGTTCATGATCGCGCCGATTTCCTTCAGGTTCAGTCCTTGCTCGTAACACAGCGACAGCAGCAGCTTTTCGCGGTCGGGCAGGGCGTCGATGGCGTGCACCAGCGCCTGGCGGAAATCGCCGGCCAGCAGGGAGTCGAGCGGATTGCCGGTGGCCGAGCCATGGCTCAGCGTGGCGCTCCAGTCCGATTGCGCGCCCGGGCCGCTATCGGCGTCGGTGGTGAAATCCTCGTAGTGCACGATCTGCACGCCTTGCGCGTCATGCAGCAGCGCCTGGTATTCGTTCAGCGGCAATTCCAGCTGCTGGGCGATCTCGGCTTCGGTGGGCGCGCGCATCAGCCGCTGTTCGAGCTGCTGGATGGCCTGCTCGATCTTGCGCGCCTTGGCGCGCACGCTGCGGGGCAGCCAGTCCTGGCCGCGCAACTCGTCCAGCATGGCGCCGCGGATGCGGGTGGTGGCGTAGGTCTCGAACTGCGCGTCGGCGGTTTCCTGATAACGACGGACAGCATCAAGCAGGCCGATCATGCCGGCCTGTATGAGGTCGTCGAGCTCGACGCTGGCCGGCAGGCGGGCGAGCAATTGCAGGGCCAGCTTCCGCACTAGCGGGGCATATTCGACCAAGCTGTCATCTGCGTGGGGCATTGCGGAAAGGTCAGGCGGTGTCCATCTTCACGCACCGTCGATCGTTGTCAATTTGCGACATTGTCGACAAACGCGCGGCTGCACTAAAGCGGGGCAAGGATAAGTGATCGGCAAGTTGCCATTGTCGGCAAAAGCGCTCTTTTCATTCCTTAAAGCACGCAACTTTTTGAATGCTTATTTGGCAAATTGACGTAAATTTGTCCAAGATTTGCATGTCAAGGTGTATCTAAAATCGCAAGTTGCGCAATATCAACAAAGATTTGTCATATAAGTCATAGAAAATGACATGACCTGTGGTAAATTTTACTTAAATTGCGAACAAATGATACATTTCGCATTAAAACAGGATGCAGCGGGCAATCATGCAACAAAACGTGAATTGCCCTTGGTAATCAAGCCCCTTGCGTGGGATAGGGAATAGGGGGTCGGGCGTGCAACAAGTCGAGAATTCTTTGCTGGCAGATATTCGTGAAGTGAATCTGTCCTACCTGTTGTTGGCGCAGCGCATGCTGCGCGACGACTATGCCGCATCCATGTTCCGTCTGGGATTCAGCAACGAAGTCGCCGATATTCTGATGCGCCTGTCGCCGGCGCAGCTGGTGAAGCTGGCCAGCTCCAGCTCGCTGCTGTGTCGCTTCCGTTTCGATGACTACAGCCTGCTGTCGGCGCTGACGCACGATGTGCTCGGCGGCGCGCTGCAGCAAGCGCATGCGACGATCCTGCTGGCAAAACAGCCCGTCGAAGAGCTGGCCTGACGGCCTTTCCGGATCCCACACGGATAATAGTCATGGCCATCAAGAGCGTTTCGCAGGAAGCCGACGACATTCTGCTTGCCAGCTCGATGATTTCACTGGGTGCGCGGCTGCAGGTGCTCGAGGCTGAAACCAGCCTGAGTCACGACCGCCTGGCGCGCCTGTATCGGGAGATACGCGGCTGCTCGCCTCCCAAGGGCATGCTGCCTTTCTCGGTGGACTGGTTCATGACCTGGCTGCCGAATATCCATTCCTCGCTGTTCTATAACGTCTATTCCTTCCTGAACGCGCGCACCACCAGCAAGGGCATCCGCGCGGTCATCGACGCCTACCGGCTGTACCTGGAAAACTCGGGCGTGGACAACGCCGAGTCCGGCGAGCCGGTGCTGAGCTTCACCCGCGCCTGGATGCTGGTCCGCTTCTTCGACAGCGGCATGCTGCAACTGTCGGCCTGCCGCCAGTGCGGCGGTCATTTCATCGCCCATGCGCACGACCCGCAATCCGACTTCGTGTGCGCCATTTGCCGGCCGCCGCCCCGCGCCGGAAAGACGCGCGCGGCCGCCAAGGCGCGCGCCGGCAGCCGTCCCGTGCCTGCCGCCGACGCCGCCCGTTCCTGAGCGGCGGCGTCCAAATACATCAAAAGCCCTGGAAAACTCCCCGTAACCCGCCTTTTTGGGCCGGGGGGAACAGGGGATCATTGACGCCGGTTTTAGACTTCGTTGGCAGGGGCCTGATGTGTTGATTGTTATCGGTTATCTCGTGGTGAGCGTCTCGGTCGTCGGCAGCTTCATCGCGCTGGGCGGCCACCTGGGCGCGCTATACCAGCCTTTCGAGCTCACGCTGATCTTCGGAGCCGCCTTTGGTGCGTTCCTGGCCGGCAACAGCAAGAAGTCCCTGATGCTGGTCAAGAAAGCCTTGCCCGACGCGCTCAAGAGCTCGCAGTACAGCAAAGAGGTGTACATGGAGCTGATGGCGCTCCTGTATGTCCTGCTGAACAAGGCGCGCCGCGAAGGCCTGATGGCCATCGAATCGCATATCGAGGATCCGGCCTCCAGCCCGATCTTCAGCGAGTACCCGCGCATCATGAAGGACAACAAGCTCATGGAGTTCATCACGGACTACCTGCGCATCATGATCAGCGGCAACATGAGCTCGTTCGAAATCGAAACGCTCATGGACGAGGAAATCGAAACCTACCGCCACGAGCGCGAAGTCCCCACCCATGCCCTGCAACAGATGGCGGACGGCCTGCCGGCCTTCGGCATCGTGGCGGCGGTGCTGGGCGTGATCAAGGCCCTGGCGGCGGTGGACCAGCCGCCCGCGATCCTGGGCGACCTGATCTCCAAGGCCATGGTGGGCACCTTCCTGGGCATTCTGCTGGCCTACGGCTTCGTCGGGCCGCTGGCCTCGCGCGTCGATCGCCGCACGGCCGAGGCGGTCAAGGTGCTGGAGTGCATCAAGACCACGCTGCTGGCCAGCATGAACGGCTATCCGCCCCAACTGGCGGTGGAGTTCGGCCGCAAGGTGCTGTTCTCGGCCGTGCGCCCGACCTTTGGTGAGCTGGAAGAACACGTCCGGCAGACCAAGTCCACCGGCAAGGCCTGACGGAGCAGCGGGCCATGAGCACCGTAAACAACCACCGTGTGGTGATCCGCCGCAAGAAGGTCAGGGGCGGCGGCCACCACGGGGGCAGCTGGAAGATCGCCTACGCCGACTTCATCACGGCCATGATGGCGTTCTTCCTGGTGATGTGGCTGATCAGCATCGTGCCGCGCGAAGAACTGAAGGGCATCGCGGAGTACTTCCGCATGCCGCTGCGGGTGGCGCTGACCGGCGGACCCAGCAGTTCGGCCGAGACCAGCGCCGTGCCCGGCGGCGGACGCGATCCGCTGCGCAGCGACGGCGACGAGCGCCGCGCCCAGGGCAACCGGGTCGAGGCCCAGCCCATGGTGGACGCCGAACGGCGCGATCACCATCGCCTGGAAAACCTCAAGAAGCGCCTGGAAAACGTGATCGAGAACAGCCCGGTGCTCAAGAGCTTCCGGCCGCAGCTGCTGATCGACATGACCACCGAAGGCCTGCGCATCCAGATCATCGACAACCAGAACCGCCCCATGTTTGCCACCGGTCGCGCCGAGGTGCAGCCGTACATGCGCGACATCCTGCGGGAGCTGGGGCCGGTCCTGAACGAACTGCCTAACAAGGTCAGCATCTCGGGCCACACCGACGCGTCGCAGTACGCGCGCGGCGAGCGCGCCTACAGCAACTGGGAACTGTCGGCCGACCGCGCCAACGCATCCCGCCAGGAGCTGGTGGCCGGCGGCATGAGCGAAAGCAAGGTCATGCGGATCCAGGGGCTGTCGTCCAGCATGAGCCTGGTTAAAGATGATCCGTATGCAGCCGTTAATAGACGTATCAGCCTCGTGGTGCTCAATCAGGGCACCCAGCGGCGCATCGAGAATGAAAACGCCGCGGCCGCGGACGTGAGCGCGCGCGATGCCCGCGAGGTCGGAACGGCGGTGGAGGCGGCCCAGGCTGCGGTCAGGGCCGCCGGACAAACCAATCAGGGCGCAGCGGAAAGCACCCCGCGCGCCGAAGGGGTTCAATAACGATGGCGGCAACGATACTGGTGGCCGATGATTCGGCCACGATGCGCATGATTGTGCAGGCGACGCTGACCGGCGCGGGCTGGAAGGTCGTGACGGCTGGCAATGGCCAGGAAGCGCTGGAAATGGCCCGCAGCCATCCCATCGACCTGGTGGTCAGCGACTGGAACATGCCCGTGATGGGCGGCCTGGAGCTGATCCAGGGTCTGCGGGGAGAGGACCAGTACGTGGACGTGCCCGTTCTCGTGCTGACCACGGAAGACGACGTGGACAGCAAGATGGCCGCCCGGGATCTGGGAGTGTGCGGCTGGCTGTCCAAGCCGGTCGATCCCGACGTGCTGGTGGAATTGGCGTCCGAACTGCTCAACGAGCAGCCGGGCGCGTAGGCGAGTTCATTTATGAAGGCGTACCGGCCATGAGTTCTGGTTTGGATCTCAGTCAGTTTTACGAGACCTTTTTCGACGAGGCGGATGAGCTGCTCGCTCAGATGGAGCAGTTGCTGCTGGAGCTGGACGTGGGCTCGCCCAACATCGAGCAGCTCAACGCCATTTTCCGGGCCGCCCACTCGATCAAGGGCGGCGCGGCGACGTTCGGCTGCTTCACGCAGCTGGCCGGCACCACGCACCTGCTCGAAAACCTTCTGGACGCGATCCGTCGCGGCGAAATGGCGCTGCGCACGGACATGGTGGACATATTCTTGGAAACGAAAGACGTGCTCAAAAGCCAATTGGACGCCTACCGGGCCTCCGAAGAGCCCGACGAAGCCGTATTCGAGCGCATCTGCGCGGTATTGAGGCAGCTGGCCCTGGAGCATAAGGATCCCGCCGCCGCAGCCGCGCAGGCGCCGGCCCCCGCGCCCGTCGCGGCCCCCGCGCCGCCGCCCGCGCCCGAACCCGAGCCTGTCCCCGAACCCGTGGCGGCCGCGCCGGCGGGCGACGGCGCCGGCCTGCCGCTGCGCGTGCGCATCACCAAGGTGTCGGACAAGGACGCCGAGGCCCTGCTCGAGGAAATGGGCAACCTGGGCCAGGTGCGCGCCAGCGAGCGCGCCAATGGCACGCTGACCGTCTGGGTCGACAGCACCTGCACGCCCGATGATATCGAGGCGGTCTGCTGCTTCATCGTCGACGCCGACCAGCTGAACATCGCCCGCGAGGCGGCTCCGGGCGCATCGGCGCCGGCGGCCCCGGTCGAGCAGTTCGCGCAGGCGGCCGAACAGTTCGCCGCGCAGGCGCAAGCCCAGGCACCGGCGCCGGCTGTTGCCGCGCCGGCCCCGGCCGCGCCCGCCGTGGCCGAGTCGGCCGCCGCTGCCGAAGCCATCACCCAGGCGGCGCGCGCCACCCGCGCGGCGCCCGCGCACGCGGACAAGGAATCGACTTCCATCCGCGTCGGCGTGGAGAAAGTCGACCAGATCATCAACCTGGTGGGCGAGCTGGTCATTACGCAGGCCATGCTGGCGCAGACCGCGTCCACGCTGGATCCGGTGCTGCATGACCGCCTGCTCAACGGCATGGAGCAGCTCGAGCGCAACGCGCGCGACCTGCAGGAAGCCGTGATGTCCAACCGCATGATGCCGATGGACTACGTGTTCAGCCGCTTCCCACGCCTGGTGCGCGACATCGCCGGCAAGATGGGCAAGCAGATCGAACTGCAGACCTACGGCCGCGCCACCGAGCTGGACAAGAGCCTGATCGAGCGCATCATCGATCCGCTGACACACCTGGTGCGCAACAGCCTGGACCACGGCATCGAGACGCCCGAGAAGCGCGTGGCGTCCGGCAAGGATCCCGTGGGCCAGCTGGTGCTGTCCGCCCAGCACAACGGCGGCAACATCGTGATCGAGGTGAGCGATGACGGCGCCGGCTTGAACCGCGAGAAGATCCTGAAGAAGGCCATGTCGCAGGGCCTGCCGGTCAACGAGAATTCCCCGGACGACGAAATCTGGCAACTGATCTTCGCGCCCGGTTTCTCCACGGCCGAGAAGGTCACGGACATCTCCGGCCGTGGCGTGGGCATGGACGTGGTGCGCCGGAACATCCAGGACATGGGCGGCCACGTGCAGCTGTCTTGCGAGCCGGGCAACGGCACCACCACGCGCATCGTGCTGCCGCTGACGCTGGCGATCCTGGACGGCATGTCGGTGCGGGTGGGCGAAGAGACCTTCATCCTGCCGCTGAACCATGTGACCGAATCGCTCCAGCCGACCAATGACCAGATCTATTCGGTCGCCGGCAACGAGCGCGTGATGCAGGTGCGCGGCGAGTACCTGCCGCTGGTCGAGATGCACCGCGTGTTCTCGGTGGGCGGCGCGCAGACCGATCCGACCCAGGCCATCGCGGTCATCATGCAGGCCGAGGATCGCCGTTTCGCGCTGCTGGTGGATCACCTGATCGGCCAGCACCAGGTGGTGGTCAAGAATCTCGAGTCCAATTACCGCAAGGTGCCCGGCATTTCCGCAGCCACCATCCTGGGCGATGGCAGCGTGGCCCTGATCGTCGACGTATTCGCGCTGGCGCGCGCCAACCGTGAGCGTTGGTCGCAGCCCGAAGCCATTTTGAATTGATGGAGAATGAACCTCATGGCAGCCAAACCGCAAGCGCAGGCCGCGCGCAATGAAGATGTCGGCAGCGAGTTCCTGGTCTTCACGCTGGGCGACGAAGAGTACGGCATCGACATCCTGAAGGTCCAGGAAATCCGCGGCTACGACGCGGCCACCGTGACCCGCATCGCCAATGTTCCGCCCTTCATCAAGGGCGTGACCAATCTGCGCGGCATCATCGTGCCGATCGTCGACCTGCGCATCAAGTTCAACCTGGGCAGCGTCGAATACAACGAGCAGACCGTGGTCATCATCCTGAACCTCGAGCGCCGCGTCGTCGGCATCGTGGTCGACGGCGTGTCCGACGTGCTGATGCTGAACTCCGGCCAGATCCGGCCCGCGCCCGAGTTCGGCGCGACGCTGTCGACGGAGTACCTGACGGGCCTGGGCACGGTCGACGAGCGCATGCTCATCCTGGTCGACATCGAGAAGATGATGACCAGCGACGAAATGGCGCTGGTGGAGAAGGTCGCCTCCTGAACGGGGCGGCAGGCAGGATGAACGGACGAGGCGTCATATTGAACCCGATGTGACGCTTTCCTCAACGATTGCAGTCAGGGAGTGGTTCTTGTGATGCGCAAGTTTTTCGCGAACATGACGATACGCGCCAGCCTGTTGTGGGTGCTGGCGTTCTTCTCTTTCATGTTGGTGATCGGTGCCGCGCTGGGCGTGTTGTCCCTGCGCATCAGCAACGGTACGCTGGCCGAACTGAAGCAATCGCAGGAACTGGACGACGCGCTCGGCCGGGTGGTCCTGAGCTACAAGGACGCGCTCAACGGCCTGAGCCGCGCGGCCTCTTCCAACTACGCGGACATCGTGCGCAACGTCGGCCAGGCGACCCTGCCGACGGCAGGCCTGGCCGGCGAAGCCGCCGGCCTGCTGCAGCGGGCGAAGGCCTCCCTGAACAAGGGCCAGGCCGAGTACGAGTACTACAAGAGCCTGGCCAAGCCCGCCGATGCGGCCGAATCGCTCAAGGAAATCGAAGAGTCCTACAACATCCTGATCCAGCAGGGCCTGAACCCGCTGGCCGCCACGCTGGAAAAGGGCGACATGCCCGGCTACCAGACGCAGGTGCAGATGGTGCAGGACACGCTGGAGGGTCGCTTCGCGCGCGCCGTCGAGGGCTTTGACTTCTGGCGCGCCAGCAAGACGCTGGACGCCTTCGAGGTCGCCCAGGTGCGCTACCAGTTCGTGCTGATCGCGGTCAGCGCCGGCGGCGTCATCGCCGCGCTGCTGGTGTTCGCCACCTATGTATTCCTGCGCCGCCGCGTGCTGCAGCCGCTGCAGGAAGCCGGCCACCATTTCGACCGCATCGCCGGCGGCGACCTGACCGCCCGCATCGACGCGCGCAATACCAATGAAATCGGCCTGCTGTTCGCGGCGCTCAAGCGCATGCAGGAGAGCCTGACGCGCACGGTGTCGGCGGTGCGTCGCGGCGTGGACGAGATCAACGTCG
>NZ_JAGTJY010000183.1:0-12657 GCF_018195695.1 Achromobacter sp. Marseille-Q0513
TCGCCGCACAGCTTGCCGTCGGCGCCGCGGTTGATGCCCACGTCGATGACGACGGCGCCCGGCTTGATCATCGAGCCGTCGATCATGCCCGGCTTGCCGGTCGCCACGACCAGCACGTCGGCGCGGCGCGTCTGCGCGGCCAGGTCGCGGGTCTTGGAGTTGCAAATGGTGATGGTGGCGCCGGCCTGCAGCAGCAGCATGGCCATGGGCTTGCCGACGATGTTGCTGGCGCCCACGATGACGGCCTCGGCGCCGCGCAGGGCCACGCCTTCGGATTCCAGCATCTTCATCACGCCGTAGGGCGTGCAGGGGCGGAACAGCGGCTGGCCGGTCATGAGCAGGCCGGCGTTGCTGACGTGGAAACCGTCCACGTCCTTTTCGGCGGCGATGGCCTCGATGACCTTGTGGGCGTCCATGTGCTTGGGCAGCGGCAGCTGCACCAGGATGCCGTGGATGGCCGGATCGCGGTTCAGCGTGTCGATGCGGGCCAGCAGCTCGGCCTCGGTCATGTCCGCCGGGTACTGCTCTTTCACGGAATGCAGGCCGGCCTTTTCGCAGGCGGCGACCTTGTTGCGCACGTACACCTGGGAGGCGGGGTCTTCGCCCACCAACACCACGGCCAGGCCGGGGCGGGTGCCTTGCGCGGCCAGCGCGGCAACGCGCTGGGCGACTTCTTCGCGGATGCGCTGCGAGAGCGCGACGCCGTCAATGATTCTTGCTGTCATGCATGCGCCTCGGGCTTGGCCAAGGCGACCTTCATCAGGTCTGCTACGGTGGTCACTTCAAGTTTTTCCATGATGTTGGCGCGGTGCGCCTCGACGGTCTTGATGCTGATGCCCAGGTCGTCGGCGATCTGCTTGTTCAAGCGGCCGGCGACGATGCGCTCCAGCACCTGCTGCTCGCGCGCGGTCAGGCGCGCCAGCATGGCTTCGTGGTCTTTCTGGGCCTGGTGCTTGCTGACGCGCTGCGTCGCCTGCTCCAGCATGCGCGCCACGATCTCGCGCAGGTCCGATTCGTTGAACGGTTTTTCGAGGAAGTCGACCGCGCCCTTCTTCATGGTGGACACGGCCATGGGCACGTCGCCGTGGCCGGTGATGAAGACGATGGGCAGCGGGGCGTTGCGCGCGATCAGCTGTTCCTGCAGTTCCAGGCCGCTCATGCCGGGCATGCGCACGTCGGCGATCAGCACGCCGATCTGGGCCGGATCGTAGTCTTCCAGGAAGGACTCGCCGCTGGCGTAGGCACGGACGCGATAGCCATTGGCCTCCAGCAGCCAGCGCAGCGAATCGCGGACCGCTTCGTCGTCGTCAACAATGAATACCGTGCTCGACAGGTGGGGCGTGTTCATGCGTGCAACTCCTCTGACTGGTCATTCTGGGCCTGCGGCTGGGGTGCAGCGCAGGGCAGGGTAAAGCGGAAAATGGTGCCGCCGGCGGGATTGGGGTCTGCCCACAGGCGGCCATGGTGCGATTCGATAATGGTACGGCAGATATTCAGCCCCATGCCCAGGCCCTGGGACTTGGTGCTGAAGAAAGGTTCGAACAGGCGTTCGGGCTCGGCCAGGCCGTGGCCGCGGTCGACCACGGCCACTTCGATGTGCTGCTCGTGCAGGATCACGGCCACCTTGAGCTCGTCGGACTCGCTCTTTTCCATGGCTTCCAGGCCGTTCTTGAGCAGGTTGAGCAGCACCTGTTCGATCAGGATGGGGTCGGCCAGGACGTCCGGCGCGTTGGACGGCACGAAGCTGTCGATGCGGATGCGGCGCTTGCGCGCGTCGATCTCGGCGAAGCCGATGGCGTTGTCGACGATGCGGCCGATGGCCACGCGCTGGCGGCGCGGCTCGCTGCGCTTCACGAATTCGCGGATGCGGCTGATGATCTTGCCGGCGCGCTCGGCCTGCGAGGCGGCCTTTTCCAGCGCCGGCAGCAGCATGTTGGGGCTGGTGTGGCCGGCCTTGACCAGGGCCACCGCGCCCATGCTGTAGTTGGCGATGGCGGTCAGGGGCTGGTTCAGCTCGTGCGCCAGCGACGAGGCCATCTCGCCCATGGTGGTCAGGCGGCTGGTCAGCTGGATCTTCTCCTGCTGCACGCGCGAGGCTTCCTCATGCGTGCGGCGCTCGGTGATGTCGCGCGCCACCTGCATGCGCACGCGGCGGCCGTCGGTCCAGGCCAGCATGCGGTGATGCACCTCGAACCAGCGCTGCACCGAAGGCGCGAACACTTCGACCGATTCGTCGGTGAAGCGGCCGCGGCGGCCGGCCAGCAGTTCGTCGTGGCCGCCGGTCTGGGCGCCGAACACGCGGCGGTAGGTGCGGTTGGCGAACAGCAGCTCCAGGCCGTCGTGGGTGTCGGCCGTGACCGAGATGGCGTCGTCCAGGCCTTCCAGCACCGTCATGAAGCGCTCGTGCGCGGCGGTCAGCGCCTCGCGGATGCGCTTGGGCTCGGTGATGTCGGTCATGGAGGTCATCCAGCCGATCTGGTTGCCGTTGGGGTCCAGCAGCGGCGACACGTACATGCGGGCGGTGAAGCGCGAGCCGTCGCGGCGCTGGGCCTCGACTTCCAGGCCGCTGCTGGGCGTCTTGCCCGACATCAGCACGTCCAGCGTGTGCTGGTGCTGTTCGTGGCGGCCGGGCACCCAATAGGGGAAGGGCGGGCTGCGGCCGATCAGGTCGGCCTCGTTCCAGCCGATCATGCGGCAGAAGGCGGGATTGACGTAGGCGATGCGGCCTTCCATGTCGAGCACCCGCATGCCGGTGGACATGGAGTTCTCCATGGCGCGGCGAAAGCCGGTCTCGGCGATCAGCGCGGCCTCGGCCGTCGAGCGGAAGCGGGTATAGCGCCACAGCATCAGCAGGCTGATGATGATCACGCAGGACAGCGCCAGCACCACCCAGAGCAGCCGTTGCTGGCGCATTTCCTGGTCGATGGTGACGAACATGACGCTGTCGTCGTGGATGCGTTGCAGCCAGAAGAACACCGCCATCACACAGACATAAAGGATCAGCACCAGGGCTGGCGTGACCCAGTACACCCCGCGGCGGCGCGTGCGGGCGTGGTCGTGGAATGGGGTGGGGATGTTGGACTTGGGCGCGCTGGACATGGAATTCGGGCCAGATAGACCCGGCATTTTAGTGCGTGTTGCCGGGGAATTGCCGGGAATCAAGCGGTCGATTGCGTGGGCAGGCTAAAAAATTGCGCCGATGCACCTTTCAGCTTGCGGTCATGATTTCACTTTGTGAAATGCCGTACCGCAACATGAAATTTTCCTTGCGACCGGTTAATCTTCTTTCTTAGAATGCCGGCTGATAAGGGAACCCTCCCCGAAGGCAGGTTTCCAGAACACCCACGACCCATGCAGGACATGGTAGCCCGGATGACCCGGACGCCACGGACTGGCCGCGAGCAGACCAATAAGCGCGGGTGTGGTCATGAACGAACCCCAACAGGAGACACACGATGTCCTCTTTCGCCCAGGCTGGCGCCGTGCAGGCTGCCAACGACGAAGACACCCTAGAGACCCAGGAGTGGCTCGAAGCCCTGGCAGCCGTCCTTGACCGCGAAGGACCGCAGCGCGCGCACTACCTGCTGGAACGCCTGATCGACGAGGCGCGCCGCTCCGGCGCCCACATCCCGTTCTCGCCCAACACCGCCTACGTCAATACGATCCCGCCCGGCCTGGAGCCGGCGCACCCGGGCAACCTGGAACTGGAATCGCGCATCCGCTCGTACGTGCGCTGGAATGCCATGGCCATGGTGGTCAAGGCCAACAAGCACAACCCGCCGGACGGCGGCGACCTGGGCGGCCACATCGCCTCCTTCGCCTCGCTGGCCACCATGATCGGCTGCGGTCAGAACCACTTCTGGCACGCCGAGACCGAGAACCACGGCGGCGACCTGGTCTACTTCCAAGGCCACACCTCGCCCGGCATGTACGGCCGCGCCTACCTCGAAGGCCGCCTGACCGAAGAACAGCTGAACCACTTCCGCCAGGAAGTGGACGGCAAGGGCCTGTCCTCGTACCCGCATCCGAAGCTGATGCCGGACTTCTGGCAGTTCCCCACGGTGTCGATGGGCCTGGGCCCGCTGATGGCCATCTATCAGGCGCGCTTCCTGAAGTACCTGCACGCCCGCGGCATCGCCGACACCAGCAAGCGCAAGGTCTGGGTCTTCTGCGGCGACGGCGAGATGGACGAGCCGGAATCGCTGGGCGCCATCGCCCTGGCGGCGCGCGAGAAGCTGGACAACCTGATCTTCGTCATCAACTGCAACCTGCAGCGCCTGGACGGCCCGGTGCGCGGCAACGGCAAGATCATCCAGGAGCTGGAAGGCGACTTCCGCGGCTCGGGCTGGAACGTGATCAAGCTGATCTGGGGCGGCTACTGGGATCCGCTGCTGGCGCATGACAAGGAAGGCATCCTGCGCAAGATCATGGAAGATACCGTCGACGGCGAGTACCAGGCGTACAAGGCCAACGACGGCAAGTTCGTGCGCGAGCACTTCTTCGGCAAGCACCCCAAGCTGCTGGAAGCCGTGTCGCGCATGAGCGACGAGGACATCTGGCGCCTGAACCGCGGCGGCCATGACCCGCACAAGGTGTTCGCCGCGTTCGACTCGGCCACCAAGCACGAGGGCCAGCCCACCGTCATCCTGGCCAAGACCATCAAGGGCTACGGCATGGGCCACGTCGGCCAGGCCAAGAACCCCACCCACCAGCAGAAGAAGCTGGAGCTGGACTCGATCCGCGAATTCCGCGACCGCTTCGCCATCCCGATCCCGGACGACCAGCTGGCCGACCTGCCGTACTTCAAGCCGGCGGAAGACTCGCCCGAAATGAAGTACCTGCACGAGCGCCGCGCCGCGCTGGGCGGCTACCTGCCGCGCCGTCGCGCCAAGGCCGACGAACAGCTCAAGGCCCCGGCGCTGGACGCCTTCAAGGCCGTGCTGGAGCCCACCGCGGAAGGCCGCGAGATCTCCACCACCCAGGCTTTCGTGCGCATCCTGAACCAGGTGCTGCGCGACAAGGACCTGGGTCCGCGCGTCGTGCCGATCCTGGCCGACGAATCGCGCACCTTCGGCATGGAAGGCCTGTTCCGCCAGATCGGCATCTACGCGCCGGAAGGCCAGAAGTACACCCCGGTCGACAAGGACCAGGTCATGTACTACAGGGAAGCGGCCGACGGCCAGCTCCTGCAGGAAGGCATCAACGAAGCGGGCGCGATGAGCTCGTGGATCGCGGCGGCCACGTCGTACTCCTCGAACAACCGCATCATGATCCCGTTCTTCATCTACTACTCGATGTTCGGGTTCCAGCGCATCGGTGACCTGGCCTGGGCGGCCGGCGACATGCAGGCGCGCGGCTTCCTGCTGGGCGGCACCGCCGGGCGCACCACGCTCAACGGCGAGGGCCTGCAGCACGAGGACGGCCACAGCCACATCCTGGCCTCGACCATCCCCAACTGCGTCTCGTACGACCCGACGTTCGGCCATGAACTGGCCGTGATCATCCAGCATGGCCTGAAGCGCATGGTGGAAGACCAGGAAAACGTCTACTACTACCTGACGGTGATGAACGAAAACTACCCGCAGCCCGGTCTGACCACGGGCGACGAGGAAGGCATCATCAAGGGCATGTACAAGCTCAAGTCGCACGGCAAGGGCAAGAACCGCGTGCAGCTGATGGGCTCGGGCACGATCCTGCGCGAAGTCATGGCCGCCCAGGAACTGCTGGAAGCCGACTGGGGCGTCGCCTCCGACCTGTGGAGCGTCACCAGCTTCACCGAGCTGCGCCGCAATGGCCTGGACGCCGAGCGCCACAACATGCTGCACCCCGACGAGAAGAAGCCGCAGGTGGCCTACGTCACCGAGCAGCTGGCCAAGACCGAAGGCCCGATCATCGCGTCGACCGACTACATGAAGCTGTTCGCCGACCAGATCCGTCCGTTCGTGCCGAAGGGCCGCGAATACAAGGTGCTGGGCACCGACGGCTTCGGCCGCTCGGACTTCCGCTCGAAGCTGCGCGAGCACTTCGAAGTGGACCGCCACTTCGTCGTGGTCGCTGCGCTGCGCGCGCTGGCCGACGAAGGCAAGCTGCCGCTCGCCAAGGTGGCCGAGGCCATCAAGAAGTACGGCATCAATCCGAACAAAGCCAACCCGCAATACGCCTGAGGGTAAAGAGACATGAGCAACATCGTGCAGATCAAGGTTCCGGACATCGGCGACTTCAAGGAAGTGGAAGTCATCGAGGTGCTGGTGGCGGTGGGCGACACGATCAAGGCTGAGCAGAGCCTGATCACGGTGGAGTCCGACAAGGCGTCGATGGAGATTCCGGCCTCGCAGGGCGGGGTGGTGAAGTCGATCAGCGTGAAGGTAGGCGACAAGGTCGCGGAAGGCACGGTGGTGCTGGAAGTGGAGGCGGCAGGCGCCGCCGCCGCGCCGGCAGCCGCGCCCGCTGCTGCCGCGCCGGCCAAGGCTGCGGAAGCGGCCAAGCCTGCCGCCGCTGCGCCGGCTCCGGCCGCCGCGCCGGCCGCCAGCGCCGGTCCCGTCGACATCCAGGTGCCGGACATCGGCGACTTCAAGGAAGTCGAGGTCATCGAAGTCATGGTCGCCGTGGGCGACACGATCAAGGCCGAGCAGAGCCTGATCACCGTCGAGTCCGACAAGGCCTCGATGGAGATTCCCGCCTCGCAGGGCGGCGTGGTCAAGGAAGTGAAGGTCAAGGTCGGCGACAAGGTCGCCAAGGGCTCGGTCGTGGTCGTGGTGGAAGGCTCGGCTCCGGCCGCCGCCGCCGCGCCCGCCCAGGCCGCTGCCGCCGCGCCCGCGCCCAAGGCCGAGGCGCAGGCACCGGCGGCTCCCGCCGCCGCGCCGGCCGCGCGTCCGGCTCCGGCCGCCGCGCTGGAAGACGCCAACCTGAAGCCGGGCCAGCTGCCGCACGCTTCGCCTTCGGTGCGCAAGTTCGCGCGCGAGCTGGGCGTGAACCTGAGCAAGGTCAAGGGCTCCGGTCCCAAGGACCGCATCACGGCCGACGACGTGCGCGCCTTCGTCAAGCAGGCGCTGGCCGCGCCGGCCGCCGTCGCCGGCGGTTCGGCCGACGGCGCCGCGCTGGGCCTGTTGCCGTGGCCCAAGGTCGACTTCACCAAGTTCGGCCCGATCGAAGCCAAGCCGCTGTCGCGCATCAAGAAGATCTCCGGCGCGAACCTGCACCGCAACTGGGTCATGATCCCGCACGTCACCAACAACGACGAAGCGGACATCACCGACCTGGAAGCGCTGCGCGTCACGCTGAACAAGGAAAACGAGAAGTCGGGCATCAAGGTCACGATGCTGGCCTTCCTGATCAAGGCCGTGGTCGCGGCCCTGAAGAAGTTCCCCGAGTTCAACGCCTCGCTGGACGGCGACAACCTGGTGCTCAAGCAGTACTACCACATCGGCTTCGCCGCCGACACGCCCAACGGGCTGGTGGTGCCGGTGATCCGCGATGCCGACAAGAAGGGCATCCTGCAGATCGCTCAGGAAATGACCGACCTGTCCAAGAAGGCCCGCGACGGCAAGATCTCGCCGGCCGACATGCAGGGCGGCTGCTTCTCGATCTCGTCGCTGGGCGGCATCGGCGGCACCTCGTTCACGCCCATCATCAACGCGCCCGAAGTGGCCATCCTGGGCGTGTCGCGTTCGTCGCACAAGCCGGTCTGGGACGGCAAGCAGTTCGTGCCGCGCCTGATCGTGCCGCTGTCGCTGTCCTATGACCACCGCGTCATCGACGGCGCCGCCGCGGCCCGCTTCAACGCCTATCTGGGCGCGCTGCTGGCCGACTTCCGCCGCATCGCGCTGTAACCGGGGAGCCTTCATGAGCAATACCGTTCAAATCAAGGTTCCGGACATCGGCGACTTCAAGGAAGTGGAAGTCATCGAAGTGCTGGTGGCGGTGGGCGACACGATCAAGGCCGAGCAGAGCCTGATCACGGTGGAGTCCGACAAGGCGTCGATGGAGATTCCGGCCTCGCAGGGCGGGGTGGTGAAGTCGATCAGCGTGAAGGTGGGTGACAAGGTTGCCGAAGGCACGGTGGTGCTGGAAGTGGAGGCGGCAGGCGCCGCCGCCGCGCCGGCAGCCGCGCCCGCTGCTGCTGCTGCGCCGGCCAAGGCCGCGGAAGCGGCCAAGCCTGCCGCTGCCGCCGCAGCGCCGGCTCCGGCCGCCGCCAGCTTCGGCGGCTCGGCCGATGCCGAGTACGACATGCTGGTGCTGGGCGCCGGCCCCGGCGGCTATTCGGCCGCCTTCCGCGCCGCCGACCTGGGCCTGTCCACCGTGCTGGTGGAACGCTACGACACGCTGGGCGGCGTCTGCCTGAACGTGGGCTGCATTCCGTCCAAGGCGCTGCTGCACAACGCCGCGATCATCGACGAGGCGCGCGAGCTGGCCGCCCATGGCATCAGCTTTGGCGAGCCCAAGATCGACCTGGACAAGCTGCGCGGCTACAAGGACAGCGTGGTCGCCAAGCTGACCGGCGGCCTGGCCGGCATGGCCAAGGCGCGCAAGGTCACCGTGGTGCACGGCGTGGGCGAATTCGTCGACCCGTATCACCTGAAGGTCACAGGCAAGGACGGCAAGGTCCAGACGCTGCGCTTCAAGCAGGCCATCATCGCCGCCGGCAGCCAGTCGGTGAAGCTGCCGTTCCTGCCGCAGGACGAGCGCATCGTCGACTCGACCGGCGCGCTGCTGCTGCGCGAGATCCCCAAGAAGATGCTGATCGTCGGCGGCGGCATCATCGGCCTGGAAATGGGCACGGTGTACTCCACGCTGGGCGCGCGCCTGGACGTGGTGGAAATGCTGGACGGCCTGATGCAGGGCGCCGACCGCGACATGGTCAAGGTGTGGCAGAAGAAGAACGCCTACCGCTTCGACAACATCATGTTGAAGACCAAGACCGTGGGCGCCGAGGCGAAGAAGGACGGCATCTACGTCAGCTTCGAAGGCGAGGGTGCTCCCAAGGAACCCCAGCGCTACGACCTGGTGCTGCAGGCCGTGGGCCGCAGCCCCAACGGCAAGAAGATCGGCGCCGACAAGGCGGGCATCGCCGTCACCGACCGTGGTTTCATCGAGGTCGACAAGCAGATGCGCACCAATGTGCCGCACATCTACGCCATCGGCGACATCGTGGGCCAGCCCATGCTGGCGCACAAGGCCGTGCATGAAGGCCACGTGGCGGCGGAAGCCGCGGCCGGCCAGAAGTCCTTCTTCGACGCCCGCGTCATTCCGTCGGTGGCCTACACCGATCCGGAAGTGGCCTGGGTGGGCCTGACGGAAGACGAAGCCAAGAAGCAGGGCATCAAGTTCGAGAAGGGCGTGTTCCCCTGGGCCGCCTCCGGCCGCGCCATCGCCAATGGCCGCGACGAGGGCTTCACCAAGCTGATCTTCGACGCGGACACGCACCGCATCCTGGGCGGCGGCATCGTGGGCACCCACGCCGGCGACCTGATCAGCGAAGTGGCGCTGGCCGTGGAAATGGGCGCGGACGTGATCGACATCGCCAAGACCATCCACCCGCACCCCACGCTGGGTGAATCGGTCGGCATGGCCGCGGAAGTGGCCGAAGGCGTGTGCACGGACCTGCCGCCGATGAAGAAGAAGTAAGCGGACGCGGTTTGTCTGCGAAATCCCCGCGCGGCGGCGACGCTGCGCGGGGATTTTTTTTGTCTGGCCTGTGCAGGGACGCACCGCGTGCTTTGGGGGAACAGCGTCGGACGGGGCGGACAAGGGTGGACAGGTTTGTCACTGTCGGCCGGACCGGGATGACGGCCCTGCGCTATGTTCACGTCCAGGGTGTGTCGGCATATGGCAGCTTGGCGTTGGGCGATGGCCGGCTCATCCATCCTTTGGGAGGTGGTGGCATGGCTAAAGGCAAGACATCCGTAGCGACGGCGCCCGAGATGGCGCCGGAGGCGTTGCTGGGGGATATCCGGATATTGATCGAGGGGGCTCGGCAGCGTGTTGCCTCGGCGGTGAACAGCGAGCTGACAATGCTCTATTGGAGCATCGGCCAGCGCATCCACGCGCAAGTACTTGAGGGGCGGCGGGCCGACTACGGCGAGGAAGTGCTGCCCAATGTAGCGGTGCAGTTGGTGCGGGAGTATGGCAGCAGTTTTTCGGTCAAGAACCTGCGCCGCATGGTGCAGTTCGCCACGACTTTTCCGGACGAGCAGATTGTCGTATCGCTGATACGACAATTGAGCTGGACCCATTTCATCGCCCTGATCCCGCTGAAAGACCCGCTCCAACGCGACTACTACGCGCAAATGGCCAGCATCGAAGGCTGGAGCGTACGCACCCTGCGCGAGCGCTTCAACTCCATGCTCTACGAACGCACGGCGCTATCCCAAAAACCGGATGAATTGATCGCCCAGGAACTGGCGACCCTGGCCGGCGCGCAGCGCATGTCGCCGGCACTGGTGATGCGCGACCCCTATATCCTGGACTTCCTGGGCCTGCAGGACAGCTGGCAGGAAGGCGACCTGGAAGCCGCGATCATTCGTGAGATGGAATCCTTCCTGTTGGAACTGGGCGCGGGCTTTTCCTTCCTGGCGCGGCAGAAGCGCATCCAGATCGACGACGAGGATTTCCATCTGGATCTG
The DNA here is from genome assembly GCF_018195695.1 of Achromobacter sp. Marseille-Q0513. Classification (NCBI taxonomy): domain Bacteria; kingdom Pseudomonadati; phylum Pseudomonadota; class Betaproteobacteria; order Burkholderiales; family Alcaligenaceae; genus Achromobacter; species Achromobacter sp. Marseille-Q0513. Next base: position 10,623 of record NZ_JAGTJY010000183.1, read on the forward strand.
CTGTTCTATAACCGCAAGCTGAGGCGACTGGTCGCCGTCGAATTGAAGATCGGCGACTTCGAGGCGGCGCACAAGGGCCAGATGGAGCTGTATCTGCGCTGGCTGGACAGGCACGAACGCGAACCCGGCGAGGCCGCTCCGCTGGGGATCATCCTGTGCGCGGGCAAGAAGCGCGAGCAGATCGAACTGCTGGAACTGGATAGATCAGGGATACACGTCGCCGAGTACCTGACGGCCTTGCCGTCGCGCGAGGTGCTGGGTGAAAGGTTGCAGCTGGCGGCGACGCGGGCTCGTTTGCGGATCGAGCAGCGTGGCGGTGAAACGATGTAGCCGAGGCTGCGCCTGTACGGTTGCGGTGGACATGCGCGGTGCGTTGCCGTTGTCGGCTGCTTGCCCGGCTCGCATCGCGGCATCTGCCAGGCTGTCGTGCTACGGCCTGAGCGCGCGCAAGGGTCGTCTCGCCAGTTTCGTTTTGAAGTCCTGTCGGCAATCGCAGATGATGTGGATGTAAACGACGTCACCAACGACTTCGTAGATCACCTGGTTCTTGGCGGCGATGATCTCGAGAAAGTGAGTGGCGGGCAGTTCGGGCGGTGCATGGCCGGCGCCCGGAAAGCGTTCCAGATTCAGGACCGCCTTCTTGATCTTCACGTAGGCGTCCAGCCAGGTGGACGGAGAGAAGTGCTTGATGACATAGCGCCGGATCTCGAACAGGTCGTCGGCGGCGGACTGAAGAAACACGACCCGATGCGTCATGCAGGGTCTTCCTGGTCCATGGCTTCAATCCGCGCGAATACATCCGTGGCCGGGATCGTCCGGCCTTCCTCTATTTCCCTGCGGCCTTGCGCAAGCAGCTGGAGCAAGGCAATCGCTTGTTCCTGCTCTTCATAGCTTTGCACATCCATGACGACGAGTTTGGCCTCGCCATTTTGGGTGATCAACAACGGTTCGCGCGTCTGGGACAGGGTCGTGACGATTTCGGCCGCATGGCTCTTGAGATATGAGATCGGTTTGACCTGTGTTGAGTACTTCATGGGCAGAGCTCCAGCCAGATGGATGTATCGGACTTATTTTAGTCTGAATTCAGTCTTGTGGCTCGGGTGCTCCATGCTGTGCAAGCCATGGTGATCGGGCTGATATCCGATCCTCGTCGCGGCAAACTGCAAAAAAGAAAATCCCCACGCAGCCATTGCTGTGTGGGGATTCGGCAATCGTCGCAAGGGCGGGCGCAGCGAGGCCCGCGTGTTCAGGCGTGCGTATTGACCCGCGAGCCCAGCGTGGCGTCCTGGGCCATGGCCGGAACGGCGCCCTGCATCAGCGTGGCCACGGTTTGCGACTGCATGTTCAACACTTTCTTGAGCAGGGTGGCCTGGACCTGGTCGACCGTTTGCGCGTCGCGCATGGCCAGGACGGTGTTGACGGCGTTGTTGACGGAGTCCATGTCTGAGGTTCCTGCGTGGGCGGCTCGGGAATGAACCTGGTGGGAGCTTATTGTCGCGTAGTTTCCGCGTTTCGGGGAGCGTTCTGCTGCGCCTTGCAGGATATTTTTTCGCTCGTTCCGGACGAGGCGAGGCGTGGGCGAGGATGGGCCGACCGGCGCGTCCACGGGCCGTTCATGGGCGAGCAGGGCATTCCTTGACGGTGCCCCATCCTTGGTTGGGTTCGCAGTATTGCCTGCGTGCGGCCCAGGCGCAGTCCGGCCGGTCGAAGAAGCTCAATCCGGCGCAGCGTTGCAGCTCTGCCTTCAATGCGTCCAGCCAGCTGTCGCGCGGTTCGGCGGGGATTTCGGTGATCCGGAGAGTGGGGACGGGCGCGGGCGCCGGGGCCGGCTGGGGCGTGGCCGTGGCAGGGGTCTCAGTCTCCGGCGTGTCGGCATGCGGCGCGCGCGCCGGTGCATCGACTGCGGGTGTTGATGGCGTGGCGGCGGACGCGGGCGGCGCCGGCTCGCGCTCCGACGGGTGGCGGGGTTCTTCCGGGGCGCTATCGGCATGTTCCTGCCCCAGGCCCGGCAGCGGCTGCAGGGGCTGCAGCCGCT
>NZ_JAGTJY010000184.1:0-12373 GCF_018195695.1 Achromobacter sp. Marseille-Q0513
TGCGCGCCAAGCTGCAGGCGCTGGACGCGACCATCGCCGATCCGGACCTGTACTCCGACGAACGCCGCGCCGAACGCCAGAAGGTCATGGCCGAGCATGGCGAACACGGCAAGCGCATGGACGAGCTGGAAGAGCAGTGGCTGGAGCTGCAAGGCTCGCTGGAGGAAATCGGGCAGTCCGAAGCCTGACGGCATGCGGAAGGGGGCGTTGAGCCCCCTTCTTCATTGCCGTTGCGGATGTCTATTTGATATCAATAATTATTATCATTTATACTCCACCGCGAATCTGACTCTGACGGCCGACCGGGCCGGCGTCATGTCTACGCTTACGGATGTATTTCTTCGCCACTACCGCGAACTGCTGGGCTTTCTTTCACTGCGCACGGGGTCGCGCGACGTGGCCCAGGACTGCGCCCAGGACACCTGGATCAAGCTGGCGCAATTCCGTGACCGCACGCGCCCGGACAATGAACGCGCCTACGTCTTCCGCGTCGCCGCCAATATCGCCACCGACTGGCACCGCCGCCGCAGCCGCGAGCTGACCGCCGCCGCCGACTACGCCAGCGCCCTGCCCCCGGCCCACGAGGCCGACACGCTGGATGTTGCCGTTGCCAACCAGATGCTGCGCCGGCTCGAAGCCGCGCTGTTGTCCCAGCCGCGCCGCAGCCTGGACGTATTCGTGCTGCACCGGCACGACGGCCTGACCTACCGCGCCATCGCCGAACGCTACGCGATCACGGTCAGCGCGGTCGAAAAACACATGATGCGCATCCTGCTCGCCTGCGACCAGGCGCTGGCGGCGTGAGCGCCGCCGACGCGCGCGGTCGGCGGGCCAGCCTGGCCGAGCAGGCCTCGCGTTGGGTCGTGCGCCGCAGCGGGCAGCCGTTGCCCCCGGAGGCTCAGGCGGAGTTCGACGCCTGGTATCAGGCCGATATCCGCCATGCCGAAGCCTATGACCGGCTGGCGCGGGTATGGCGCCGCATGGGCGACATCGACCAGGCCCGGCTGGCCAAGCGCCCGGCGCGCGGCCGCAAGGCAACGGTGGCGGCGCTGCTGGCCATCGCCACGGCCTGGCCCGTCTGGCAATTCTCGCGCGATGCCCATCCCGGCGCGGACTATGCCAGCGGCAACGCGCTGCGCGTCGTCGAGCTGCCCGACGGCTCACGCGTCACGCTGGACGCGGAGTCCGCCATCGCGCTGGACTATGCGGCGGGCAAGCGCGTCGTGCGCCTGCTGGCGGGCCGCGCGCTGTTCGAGGCCGCCCCCGCCGCGCAGGATGGCCCCGCCTTCACCGTCACCACGCCCGATGCATCGGCCACGGCGCTGGGCACGCGCTATACCGTGGAGCGCCAGGAGCATGGCACCCGCGTCGCGGTCCATGAGCACCGCGTGCAAGTGCGTTGCCGGATCTGCACCGACGACCGCGCCGACATCCTGGACAGCGGCGACAGCGTCCAGGTCTCGGCCGACGGCATCGTCCGCGGCGCCTCGCCAAGCGAAGCAGCGCCGGACTGGAGCCAGGGCCTGCTCTCATTCAACGATGTGGCGCTGCCGGCGGCGGCGGCGCAATTGTCCCGCTACACCAGCAAGCGCGTGCTGGTGCTGGGAGATGCCGCGCGCAATGCTCGCATCTCCGGCACCGCCCGCCTGGCCGATCCGAAACGCGCGCTGGAACTGCTGCTCGCCCAGACCAGCGTGCGGATCACCGACCTGCCCGGACTGCTGCTGCTGCGTTGACCGTGACGACCGGCATGCGGCGGCCGTCTTGCCGTTTGCCAATCGGCAAATAAGAATCAATATAAATTATTCATGACGATCGCGCTGAGGGAATCCAGCGCCCGCAGCGTCCTACGGCCGAGATCAACACCGCTTTTGGACGCACGCATGTCTACCTCTTCCATCGGCCGACGCCGCGCCGGTACCGCGCTGCTCGGCGCCGTGCTGGCCCTGGCCGCTCCCGTCTACGCGCAACCCGCCGCACGCCCCGCCACGTACGACCTGCCCGCCCAGCCCCTGGGCGACGCGCTGCTGGCGCTTGGCCGCCGGGCAGGCCTGGAAATCTCGTTCCCGCCAGCCGCCGTCGCCGGCAAGACCGCGCCGGCGCTGCGGGGCGAGTACTCGCCGCTGCTCGCGCTGGACCACCTGCTGGCCGGATCCGGCCTGGCCCTGAAAGCGGACGGTCCGGGCCGCTACATCGTCTACGTGGACAAGACCAATCTGTTCTCGGCCCACCGCCTGGACGCGGTGCGCGTCTACGGCGAACAGCCCGGCGAGCGGACCTACACGCGCGAACAGATCGCCGAAACGCCCAGCTCCAACCGCGACCTGACATCGCTGGTCGCCAGCCACCCGGCGGTGCGCGTCAATGCCGGCGCCAATGGCTCGCAGAACCGGGGCTCGCTGGACGTGGAAGACCTGTCCTTCCACGGCGCCAGCCCCTACCAGAACCTGTTCCAGCTGGACGGCATGGACGCCACCAATCGCCTGGACCCGGCCAGCAAGAACCTGAACCTGCAGGTCGGCAACATTCCCAGCAACAGCCAGTCGTATTTCGTCGACACCAGCCTGCTCGAGGAAGTGCGCGTCTACGACAGCTTCGTGCCGGTGGAATACGGCCGTTTCACCGGCGGCGTGGTCGACGCCCGGCTGCGCCGTTTCTCCGGCGAGAACCACCTGAGCCTGGACTACCGCTGGAACACGTCCAAGATGACGCAGCAGAAGGTGGCCGAAGGCGAGGAAGCCAGCTGGGCGCAGGGCAAGCCCGGCTACGCGCCGGAATGGAAGAAACGCTTTTATTCCGGCGTGGCGGATCTGGCCTTCAACGAGAAGTCCGGCGCGGTCCTGGCGGTGTCGCGCCGCCAATCCGACATCACGCGCTGGAACATGGGCGTGGACGGCAAGGGCCAGCCGCTGCCAGGCCAGGACAACTACCGCGACCAGATCGACAATTTCCTGGGCAAGTTCAGCGTGCGCGCCAGCGCGCAGACCACGGCCGACCTGGTGCTCAAGTACAGCGACCGCAAGGAAACGCTGGTCAGCAACCTCTTCCGCGAAACCCGCTGGGACAACAACCATGCGGCGCGCGGCATCAGCGCCAACATCGACCATCAGTTCCAGGGCGGGCGCTACTCGCTGCAGGCCGGCTGGGACCGTGCGCTCAGCAACCGCGTATCGGTCGGCGACGAGCTGGTCACCTTCCAGCCCCGGGGCCTGCCGCAATACACGGCGGGCGGCTTCGGCAAGGAACAGAAGCAGCAGGACAGCTGGACCCTCAAGGGCCGCGTCGACCTGGATCCCATCCGCACCGGCGCCTTCACGCACATCCCCTACGCCGGCCTGGAATGGCAGCGGGTGCAGGCCGGGTTCGAACGCTTCCAGCAATCACACTCCTACCGCCGCGCCTACGACAACAAGGGCGGCTACCAGGATTTCAGCAAGGTCCGCTACCTGCCCGGCACGGTGGACGTGAACTACGACAGCGTCAGCGCCTATCTGTCCGACCGCGTCGAATGGGAACGCCTGGCCCTGGACGCCGGCGTGCGCTATGACCGCGAGAGCTTCCTGGGCACGAGCAACATCTCGCCGCGCTCCCGCCTGGATTGGGACGTACTCGGCTCGGGCGACACGCTGCTCAGCGCGGGCTGGTCGCGCTACTACGGTTCGGAAGTGCTGCAGACCGCGCTGGAGGAAGAGATCAACCGCATGCGGCGGCAGGTGCTGGACGCCAAGGGCCGCCCGGTCGCCGACGGCACCAAGGAATACTACGTGCGCTACCAGGGCCTGCGCATGCCCTACGACGACGAATGGGCCGTGTCGCTGCGCCAGCGCCTGGCCGGCATCGAAGGCACGCTGAGCTATGTGCATCGCAACGGCCGCGACCAATGGACCAGGGCCGGCAACGACACCGACGGCTACCGCTACACCAACGACGGCCGCTCGACCACCAACGGCGTCAGCCTGACGCTGCGCCCGCTGGAACCGTGGCGCCTGGGCGAGACGCGCTGGAACCTGCTGGCGACCTGGAGCTGGCAGAAGCGCAAGACCAACGGCGACCTGGTGAAGGGCTATAGCGGCGACGCGCGCGATCCCGACGACCTGGTGATCTACAACAACGCGCAGATACGCGCCATGGACCTGCCGCCCAGCAGCTTCTACCAGCCGCAGGAAGCCGTGCTGCACCTGATCGGCGCGCTGCCCAAGGCCGGCCTGACCTGGAGCAACAAGCTGCACTGGCGCAGCAAGCGCGACGCCACCATCTACGTGGGCGTGGGACCCAAGCCGCTGTACCTGCAGCGCTACGAGTCCGGCAACCTGCCCTCGTACTGGACCTGGGACACCAAGCTAGCCTGGCGGCCGACCTTCGCTCGCAATCTCGAAATCTCGGCCGAGGTGCTGAACGTGCTCGACAGCAAGCCCGCGCTCACGGCCAGCAACCCGAATCTCAAGAGCAGCCGCGCGCTGTATCAGGTGGGACGTGAAATATGGCTGCAAGTCGGTTATCGCTATTGATGCTGGGCGCGGCGCTGGGGGCCGCCGCGAACGCGGCCGACCCGTCCGCGTCCGTCTGCCGCGCGCAGGCCGGCTGGGATCTCGCCTGCCTGCGCGCGCGCTATGCGGCGCCAAAGGCGCAATGGCCCGCGCCGTCCATCGATCCGGGCGTGGCCTGGACCGAATGGGCGCCGGTGCCTGCCGCGTCGGCCCCCGCCCTGCAATGGACCGCCGCCAATGCCGACCAGGCGCAGCTGGCCGCCGATGTGGCCAAGCCCGCGATCGTCGCGCTGGGCCAGACGCTGTTCTTCGACGCGCGCCTGTCGCGCAAGGGGCAGGTGTCCTGTGCGTCCTGCCATGCGCCCGAACGCGCCTTCACCGACGGCAGGCCGCTGGCGGTGGGCGAGGACGGGCTCATGGGACGGCGGCGCTCCACGCCGCTGTACGCCGCGCCCTTCGCGCCCCGGCTGTTCTGGGACGGACGCGCCGCCACGCTGAAGGAACAGGTGATGGGGCCGCTGCACGATCCACGCGAAATGAACCACGATGCGGCCGGCGCGGTCGCCCGGCTCGATACATCCGAGCCCTATCCCGCCGAATTCCTGCGCGCATTTGGCGCAGCGCCCTCGCGCGATTCACCGCCAGGCGCCGTCTCCATGCCGTCCGTGCAACACCCGCCATTCGATGCCGTCTCCGTGGCGCCCGTGCCAGGCTCGCCGATCGACGCCGACCGGCTGGCACGCGCGCTGGCCGCCTATATCGCCACGCTGCGCCCCGAACGCACGCGCTTCGACGACTTCATCGAAGGCCGCGCCGAGGCGCTGGACGATACCGAGCTGCTTGGCCTGCACCTGTTCCGCACGCAGGCCCGCTGCATGAATTGCCACAGCGGCCCGCTCTTGAGCGACCACGCCTTCCACAACATCGGGCTGTCTTTCTACGGCCGGCGCAACCAGGATCTGGGGCGTTATGAAGCCACGCGCGATCCGGCGGACCTGGGCAAGTTCCGCACGCCCAGCCTGCGCAACGTCGCCCGCGCCGGCCCGTGGATGCACAACGGCCTGTTCCCCGACATGAAGGGTCTGCTGCGCATGTACGACGCCGGCATGGGCCGCGACCCAGTACCGCGCGAACCGCCGGATCCACTGGCGCCGCGCAAGTCGGAACACATCCGGCCGCTCGATTTGAGCGCGGACGAGATCGACGCCTTGCTGGCGTTCATGAAGGTGCTGTGAAGCGTGTTGTGCAGCGGACGCGCCACCCGCCGGCATCAGCCGGCGGGCGGGCCGGGAAGGGATCAGGAGTACGGACGGTCGCGCAGGCGGCTGTGGTGGTCGATCACGGTGTCGATCACCTCGCGCAGGATGGTTTCGGCCAATGCGGCCGGCACGCCGGCCTCCTCGGCCAGGCGGCGGATGCGCGCGACCTGCTGGGCCTCGCGCTTGGGATCCACCAGATCCATGCCGTGGTTCTGCTTGAGCTCGCCGATCATGTCGGTGCAGCGAAAGCGCACGCCGAGCAGCAGCATGATCTGCTGGTCGATCTCGTCGACCTCGGCGCGCAGCGATGCCAGTTCGGCCTTGGGGGAATCGTGGTCAGCCATGTCGTTCAACCCTGGACTATGTCGAGTTTGGCGATGCCCAGCGCCAGCGTCTTGGCGCCCACGTCGCGGAACTGGATCTCGGCCTGGGCGTCCTGCCCCGACCCGCTCAGACCGATGATGGTGCCGTCGCCGAAACGCGCGTGATGCACGCCCTGGCCTACACGATACTGCTTGTCGCCCACGGTGACTCCGGTGGCGACGCCGCGCGGTTGACGCGGCGCAATCGTGTTGGTGGGCTTGCGTCCGAACGCGTCGGTGCGGCTGCCGCCCCAGGACGCCTGCGAGGCGCCCGCCTGGGCCAGGCCGGCCTTGGGCGTCAGCCACTTCAGATGCTTCTCGGGGATTTCTTCCAGGAAGCGCGAGCGCATGGCGTAGCGCGTCTGTCCGTGCAGCATGCGGCTCTGCGCCAGCGTGATGTACAGGCGCTGGCGCGCGCGCGTGATCGCCACGTACATCAGGCGCCGTTCCTCTTCCAGCCCGGATTGTTCGAGGATGCTGTTCTCGTGCGGGAACAGGCCCTCTTCCAGGCCGGTGATGAAGACCGCGTCGAACTCCAGGCCCTTGGCGGCATGCACCGTCATGAGCTGGACCGCGTCCTGGCCCTGCTGCGCCTGGTTGTCGCCGGCTTCCAGCGCCGCGTGCGACAGGAAGGCCGCCAGCGGCGTCATGCCGTCCGGCGCGACGATGGGCGCGTCGACCACGCCCGGCATCAGCGTCGAGGACGCGTCGGTCTGGGGCACCACGCCGGCCGGCATGCCGTCGTAGTTCTCCTCGGACGCGAACACGGCCGCGGCGGTGATCAGTTCGTTCAGGTTTTCCAGGCGCTCGGCGCCTTCGCGCTCGGCCTTGTAATGGGCATTCAGGCCGCTGGCCTCGAGCATGTGCTCGACCATCTCGGGCAGCGGCAGGTCGCGCGTTTCCTCGATCAGGCGATTGATGAGCTGGGCGAACTGCACCAGGTTGGAACCACCCTTGCCACCCACCATGGCCACCGCCGAATACAGGCTGATGTCATGGGTGCGGGCCGCGTCGGCCAGCGTTTCCAGCGTGCGCGCGCCGATGCCGCGCGTGGGGAAGTTCACCACCCGCATCAACGACGTGTCGTCCTGCGGGTTGGCCATCAGGCGCAGATAGGCCAGCGCGTGCTTGATTTCCTGGCGCTCGAAAAAGCGCAGGCCGCCATAGACCTTGTAGGGAATGCCGGCGGAAAAGATGGCGTGTTCCAGCACGCGCGACTGCGCGTTGCTGCGGTAGAGCACGGCGATCTCGCGGCGCAGGCTGCCTTCGTGGATCAGCGAACGGATCTCGTCCACCACCCACTGGGCTTCCATGCCGTCCGACGGCTGCTCGATGACGCGCACGGGCTCGCCTTCGCCCTGCTCGGTCCAGAGGTTCTTGCCCAGGCGGCCGCTGTTGTGGCCGATCAGCGCGTTGGCCGAATCCAGGATGTGGCCATAGGAACGATAGTTCTGCTCCAGCCGGATCACCGTGCCATGCGCGTAATCGCGCTCGAAGTCGGCCATGTTGCCGACGTTGGCGCCCCGGAACGCGTAGATGGACTGGTCGTCGTCGCCCACGGCGAAGATCGCCGCGCCGCCGCCGGCCAGCAAACGCAGCCACTTGTACTGCAGCGTGTTGGTGTCCTGGAACTCGTCGACCAGGATGTGGCGGAAACGCCGCTGGTAGTGCTCGCGCACCGGCGCGTTGCGCGACAGCAGCTCATAGGCGCGCAGCAGCAGCTCGGCGAAGTCGACCACGCCCTCGCGCTGGCACTGGGCCTCGTACAGCTGGTAGATCTCGATCAGGCGGCGACGATGGCTGTCATAGGCTTCGACGCCGTCCGGGCGCAGCCCTTCTTCCTTGGCGCCGTTGATGAAGCGCTGCACATCGCGCGGCGGGTATTTCTCGTCGTCGACGCCATTGGCCTTCATCAGCCGCTTGATGGCGGCGAGCTGGTCGGTGACGTCGAGGATCTGGAAGCTTTGCGGCAGGCCGGCATCGCGGTGATGCGCCCGCAGCATGCGGTTGCACAGCCCGTGGAAGGTGCCGATCCAGAGACCGCGCGTATCGATCGGCAGGATGGCCGACATCCGCGCCAGCATCTCGCGGGCGGCCTTGTTGGTGAACGTGACGGCCAGCAGCCCAAAAGGCGAAGCCTGGCCGGTTTGAATCAGCCAGGCCATGCGGGTGGTGAGCACCCGGGTCTTGCCGCTGCCCGCCCCGGCCAGGACCAGGGCGTGCTGCGGTTCTAACGTTACTGCGGCGCGTTGTTCGGGGTTGAGCTTCTCTAGCATCATGCCGCGTAGCGGCGCAGACGTTGAGCGAATTGCTCGAGCCCGGCGATGCCGCTTTGCTGGGCGCGCTGGCACCAGGCCTGCAGGTCATGGAGCAGCTGTTCGCTGCTGGCGCTGGAGCTTTCCCAGATGCGGCCGAGCTCGCGGCGCATCTGCACCAGCGTGGACAGCGACTTGTTCTGGGCGATGGCCTGGTCGACGGCCTGCAGCTGCTCAGGCTGGAGGATGTCCTCGTTGCGGTGGATGGCACGGCGCACCTTGTGCAGCTGGCTCCAGCCGCATTCGGCGTTGCCTTCCTGGCGCGAGGCCTTCATCTTGGCCAGCTCTTCGCGGGCGGCGCTCTTGATGATGTCGGCGTAGCGGGCCATGACTTCGTAGCGGTGCGTGATCACGCCCTGCAGCGTGCGCAGGTCGATGCCGGTGCGCGAATCATCCAGCTTGAGCTTGGGCGCGACCTTCTTGATCTTGGCCAGGCCCAGGAACTTCAGGATGTTGATGTAGCACCAGCCGATGTCGAATTCGTACCACTTGGCCGAGAACTTGGCCGACGTGCCGTGGGCGTGGTGGTTGTTGTGCAGCTCTTCGCCGCCGATCACGATGCCCCAGGGGAACACGTTGGTACTGGTGTCCGGGCTGTTGTAGTTGCGGTAGCCCCAGTAGTGGCCGATGCCGTTGACCACGCCGGCGGCCCAGAACGGGATCCAGGCCATCTGCACGGCCCAGACGGTCAGGCCGATGGCGCCGAACAGGGCCACGTCGATGGCGAGCATGGTCAGCACGCCCCACAGGCTGTGCTTGCTGTAGACCTTGCGCTCGAGCCAGTCGTCAGGCGTGCCGTGGCCGAACTTGGCCATGGTTTCCTTGTTGTTGGATTCTTCGCGGTAGAGCTCGGCGCCACGGAACAGCACCTTCCAGATGCCGAACAGGATGGGCGAATGGGGATCGCCTTCCTTTTCGCACTTGGCGTGGTGCTTGCGGTGAATGGCGACCCATTCCTTGGTGACCATGCCCGTCGTCATCCAGAGCCAGAAGCGGAAGAAGTGCATGACGGCGGGATGCAGGTCCAGACCGCGGTGCGCCTGGCTGCGATGGAGGAAGACGGTGACCGAGACGATCGTGATGTGCGTCACCACCAGCGTGAAAACCACGACCTGCCACCAGGTGGCTTGGGTCAGACCGCCAGCAATGAAGGAAAGGATGTAATCCATAAAGCTTTTGTGAGCCTCGCGTAAAGAGTGCCTGGAGTTTAGCTTACCTTTGCCAGCTTATGACAAGGGAGTTTCAAAATAGTTATTGAGAGAAATCAAGGACTAAGCCCCGTTTGGCTGGCAGGAAACCAGCTGAAAAACCCGTAGGCAAGCCGCCAATCAACCCGATTTTCCGCAAAAACATTTCAGGCGCGTCGCGATACGTCCCCGCCTGCATGGCCTGCGCCGGATGGCACGGCCCGCAGCGCCTGGTTCAAGGAAATGGGCGCGGACGTCAGGTTTTGGCCGGAACGGGCCGTTAAAGTTCCAGTCAGGTGCGTCCGTCTTGATACGGCCACGGACTGAGGGCAAACTTCGCCCCTGCCCTCAGTCCTCGACTTCGAGCGAGTTCCAATGCCTGTTTCAATTATACGTCCCCGTTTTATTCCCCTGCTGGCCGCCGCGACCCTGGCTTATGCCGGCGGCGCCTGCGCCCAGTCATTGAAGGTGGGAGACGTGGCGGTGTTGGCTTCTTACTACGAAATAAGAGGGTCGGATTGTCTGGCATTGCGGGCGCCAAAGGTGACGATCACCCTGCCGCCGCACCTGGGCTCGGCCAACGTGGCCCATACCCAGGGCCAATCGAGCGACTCGGGTCGCTGCGCCTACAAGGCCGTGCCGATCGCCCAGGTGGTCTACCAGACCAGCCAGCCCGGCGCGGACACCCTGGCCTGGGAAGTGAAATACCAGAACAAGACGCTGGGCATCCGTCGCTACAGCGCCACGGTGAACGTCGCGCCGGCGCCCTGACAAAAACAGCGCCCCGGCGGAAAGCCGGGGCGCTGCTGATCGAAGACCACCCGGACTCAGGCGGTTTCGCTGGCTGCCGAATCCGTCTGCACGCCGGCATCCAGGCCGGCCTCCAGCGAAGCGTCGTCCACCTCGCCCTCGGCCTCGATGGCCGGCGATTCAGCATCCTGTTCCGCCTTCGCGCCCGCCTTCTTGCGCTCGAACACGGCGGCGAAGAAGCCGTCGGTGCCGTGCAGGTCGGGCCGCAGTTGCACGTACGGCCCTTCCAGCTTCAGGTTCTCGCAACGTCCGGCCAGGATGGCGGCGGCGTCCAGGCGCTCGAACTCGGGATGGCTGGCCAGGAAGCGCTCGGCCTGGACCTCGTTTTCCTCGGCCAGCAGGCTGCAGGTGGCGTAGACCAGCCGCCCGCCCGGCGCCACGCAGCGCGCGGCGCTGTTCAGGATGCGCTCCTGCAGCTGGCCCAGCTCGGCCAGCGCCTCGGGATGCTGGCGCCATTTCAGGTCGGGATTGCGGCGCAGAGTGCCGATGCCGCTGCACGGCGCGTCGACCAGCACGCGCTGGGCCTTGCCTGCCAGGCGCTTGATGCGGGTGTCGTTCTCGCTGTCGATGGCCACCGGCACCACGTTGGACAAGCCGCTGCGGGCAAAGCGCGGCTTGGCGCGCGACAGGCGCGCGGCCGACACGTCAAAGGCGTACAGCCTGCCGGTCGAGCGCATCAGCGCGCCCAGCAGCAGCGTCTTGCCGCCCGCGCCGGCGCAGAAGTCGATGATCATCTCGCCGCGCCGCGGCGCCACCAGCAGGGCCAGCAGTTGGCTGCCCTCGTCCTGCACCTCGATGCTGCCATTCTCGAACTGGGCCCAGCGGTTGATGGCCGGACGGCCCTCCATGCGGATGCCCCAGGGCGAATAAGGCATGGCGACCGGCTCGTAGCGACCGGCGCTCTGCTGCAACTCGACCAGCATGGCGTCGCGCTCGGCCTTGAGCGGATTGACGCGCAGGTCCAGGCTGGCCTGGCGGTTCAGCGCCTCGATCAGCGCGTCCGGGCTGTCCATGGCGGACAAGCGCTCGTCCAGCCAGTCGGGAATGCTGCCCCGCACCGCGCGCGGCAGCGTGGCCGGATCGATGCGCGACACGCGCTGCAGCCATTCGGCCTCGGCCGCGTCCAGACCTTCGGCCAGTTCCTGCGCGCCCAGCGTGGCGGCCAGGCCCAGGATGGCCAGACGGCGCGAGGCCGGGCCGACGCCGCTTTCACCGTACTGGCGATAGCGCCGCAGATGCCGCAGCACATCGTAGACGGCTTCGGCGACTTCGGAACGGTCGCGGGCGCCCAGGCCCGGATGGCCGCGCAACCAGTGCGACAGGGCCGCGTCCGCCGGGTAGGTCCATTGCAGGATCTCGCCCAGCACGCGCTGCACCTGGTCGATACGGATGGCGGCATAAGGCTGGCGCGGACGCGAAGGCTGCGACGCACGGCCCTGCCCGCCGCGCGGGCCGCCGTGGCCGGACGCCGGACGGGAATCCTGGCCCTGGCGTCCATCGCGGCGCTCGGCGCCCGGACGGCCATCACGTTCGCTGCGGAAATCGCGGTCGTCGCGGCCGCCGTCGAAACGGGGGCCTTGGCGATTCTGGCCGCTCGGCCCGTCCTGATAGGCGCGCTGGCCGTGGCGTTCATCGCCCCGGCCGGCATGGCCCTGCTCGCGACGCCCGTCGAAACGGCCATCGCGGCGATCGTCCCGGGCGTATTCTGGGCGTCCCTGCGAACGGCTGTCGCGGCTGTTGTAGTTGTATTCACCACGGCGATCCTGCTGGCGATCGTCACGGCCCGACTCCCGGCGGCCGTCCTGGCGAGCGCCGCCGGCATATTCCCGGCGACCTTCCTGACGATCATCGCGGGAGTATTCCCGGCGTCCTTCCTGGCCACGCGGGGCCTCGCGCCGGCCGGCATCTCCCTGCCGCTCATTGCGACCATAAGCGCGCGCCCCCTCGCGACCG
>NZ_JAGTJY010000185.1:0-11942 GCF_018195695.1 Achromobacter sp. Marseille-Q0513
CCCAGCGTGGCCATCCCGGTCAGCCTGGTGGCCACCTTCGCCGTCATGTACCTGTGGGGCTTCTCGCTGAACAACCTGTCGCTGATGGCGCTGATCGTGGCCGCCGGGCTGGTGGTCGACGACGCCATCGTGGTGCTGGAGAACATCTCGCGCCACCTGGAGCGCGGCCTGTCGCCGCGGCGCGCCGCGCTGCGCGGCCTGCGCGAGGTCAGTTTCACGCTGGCCGCCATGACGCTGGCGCTGTCGGTGGTGTTCGTGTCGATCCTCTTCATGGGCGGGCTGGTCGAGCGGCTGTTCCGCGAGTTCTCGATCACGCTGGTCGCGGCCACGCTGATCTCGCTGCTGGTGTCGGTCGCCATCATTCCCGGCCTGTGCGCGCGCTGGCTCAGGCCGCCCGCGCCCAAGCCGCCAGACAACCACAAGCCCGGGCTGGCCGCCGTCCGGCGACTGTTCACGCGCCTGCATGACGCCTATGGCCGCAGCCTCTGGCGCGTGCTGGGCCATGCCCGCGCCACGCTGTTGCTGCTGGCCGCCGTGATCGGCTTGAACGTCTACCTGTACGCCCAGTCGCCCAAGGGTTTCCTGCCGGTGCAGGACACCGGCCAGCTGATGGGATTCGTGCGCGGCGACGACGGCTTTTCGTTCCAGGTGATGCAGCCCAAGATCGATCAATACCGCCAGCTGGTGCTGCGCCATCCGGCGGTGCGGGATGTCATCGGCTACAACGGCGGCAGCCTGGGCATCAGCAATTCACTGTTCCTGATCCGGCTCAAGCCCGCCGCCGAGCGCAAGGAATCGTCCAGCCAGGTCATCGACTGGCTGCGCGCCAACGCGCCGCCCGTGCCGGGCGGCATGTTCTTCCTGAACGTGGACCAGGACCTGCGCATGCCCGGCGGCTTCGGCAATTCGGGCGACCACGAACTGGCCATCATGGCCAGCGACGTGCCGGCGCTGCGTGAGTGGTCGCGCGCCATCTCGCGCGCGCTGCGCGAGGTGCCCGAGCTGCGCGACGTGGACGCCGTCGGCGACGCCGCCACCCAGCAGGTGGTGATCGACATCGACCGCGCCGCCGCCCGCCGCCTGGGCGTGGACATGGACACGGTCAGCAGCGTGCTCAGCAACTCCTTCAGCCAACGCCAGGTCGCCACGCTGTACGACCCGATGAACCAGTACCGCGTGGTGCTGGAGCTGGATCCGCGCTACACCGAGGATCCGGACGTGCTGGAGCAGGTGCACGTGGTCGCCGCCGACGGCGCGCGGGTGCCGCTGACGGCCTTCGCCAGCTACCGCCATGGGCTGGTCAACGACCGCGTCTTCCACGACGGGCTGTTCGCCGCCGTGGGCATCGGCTTCTCGCTGGCGCCGGGCGTATCGCTGGAACAGGGGCTGGCGGCCATCGACGCCGCCATGGCGCAGCTGATGGTGCCATCGCACATCCAGGTGCGGCTGGGCGGCGATGCGCGCAGCTTCCAGAAAAGCCTGCAGGACCAGCCCTGGCTGATCCTGGCCGTGCTGGTCGCGATCTATCTGGTGCTGGGCATCCTGTACGAAAGCCCGCTGCATCCGCTGACCATCCTGTCCACCCTGCCCTCGGCCGGCGTGGGCGCGCTGCTGGCGCTGCGCCTGGCGGGGCTGGAATTCAGCCTGATCGCGCTGCTGGGCCTGTTCCTGCTGGTCGGCGTGGTGATGAAGAACGCCATCCTGATGATCGATTTCGCCATCGGCCTGCAGCGTCGCCAGGGGCTGGCGCCCGAGCAGGCCATCCACCGCGCCGCCATGCTGCGCCTGCGCCCCATCGTCATGACCAACCTGGCCGGGCTGCTGGGCGCGCTGCCGCTGGTGCTGGACATGGGCGAAGGCTCGGAGCTGCGCCGTCCGCTGGGCATCGCCATCGTCGGCGGGCTGATGATCAGCCAGTTCCTGACGCTGTACACCACGCCCATCGTGTATCTGGCGCTGGAGCGGCTGCGCGGCCGTCTGCGGCGCGCGCCGGCGCGCGCGGCGGCGTCCGAGGGAGATTGAGGACACGGTCCGGCACCCCGGCGCCGGTCGCGCCAGGCGGCCCGCATCCTGCTACGGTTCAGCCCGCGCCCAACTGGTACAGCGCATACAGCGGCACGCCGGCCAGCGCGCGGAACAGCGGCCCCAGCGCCGAATACGGCAGGCCATAGCCTTCCATCACCCGGTGCGCGGCGATCAGCCGCAGGCGCGGATGCGCCGCCGCGAGCTGGGCCTGTTTGCGCGGCCCCCAATGGAATTGGGCGCCCGTGTGCTTGACGGATGTGTGCAGCTTCGCGCGCCCGGCCACCAGCCAGCACATGGCGTCGAAGGCCAGCTCCGAGCCGGCCGGCGCGTGCTGGCCGAACAAGCGCAGCAGCGCCTGCATCTGCTCGGGCTTCAGGTACATGGCCACGCCCTCGGCCATCAGGAACACCGGCGCGCCGGCGCCGTCCAGCGGCAGGCCCAGCGCGGGCCACCATTGCGGATCGGCCAGGTCCAGTTCACGCAGCGCATGGCGCTCGGTCGCGGGCGGCAGCAGTTCACGGCGCAGCGCCAGCACCGGCGGCAGGTCGGCATCGATCATGCGCGCCCGCCCGTTGTCCAGCCACTGGAAATAGTCGCTCAGTCCGCAGCCCAGGTTCACCACCAGCCCGTCCGGCACGCGCGCCAGGAAGGCGCCCGCCAGCTCGCGGAAACGCCGCGTGCGCGCCAGGATGCCGTACACGCTGTGGCGGTCCCGCAGCCAGCCCGCGCCGTCGTCGCCCATGCGCAGCAGCATGCGGCCCGCGTGCGCGTCTTGCACCGCCAGCTCGGGAAACAACGTATCGCCCAGTGCGCGCGCCGCCAGCGGGATGCGCAAGGTTTCGCTGACGTTCGACAGGCGCTCCCGCCCATCCAAGGCCGGGGCGGCCGCCGACGGTGACTTGTCCACGATCGAATCCTGCATGTCTTGCTCCCGTCCAGAGTCGGATGCATGCAGTATAAATAGGAATTATTCTCTTTTTTGAGATTTCGCGTCAAGGCCCGCAAGCGCCCAGGCGTTCAGCCCTGCCCTGCCCGGTCTTGCCGACGCAGGTACGCCGTCACCGCCTCCTGGTCACCCGCGAACACGATGCGCGAGGCCTTCTGCTGGCGCTGATAGGCATACATGGGATC
Organism: Achromobacter sp. Marseille-Q0513; assembly: GCF_018195695.1. NCBI lineage: Bacteria > Pseudomonadati > Pseudomonadota > Betaproteobacteria > Burkholderiales > Alcaligenaceae > Achromobacter > Achromobacter sp. Marseille-Q0513. The sequence continues at coordinate 3,157 of NZ_JAGTJY010000185.1, forward strand.
GTAGTATTCCGACAGCAGGCCCTCGATCCAGCCCAGGTGTCCCGCCACGCCCAGGCCCAGCGCCTGGCCGCGCAGCGCCTCGTCCATGATGGCCGCGAGACGCTTGTGGCGCTCGCCGCCCAGCCGCCTGGCGATGTTGTCCAGGCTCTGGCGCAGCCGTTGCGCGAACAGGGCCTGGCCCTGCTCGGGGCCGTGGGCCGCCGCGAAGTCGGCGCTCAGGTCGATCACGTAGTCGCGCAGGATGCGCTGCTTGCGGTTCTCCAGGCTGTCCTCCAGCCACACCAGGCCATGGCGCTGCATGCCCTGGTACAGCGCGGGCGGCAGGCTGCAGCTGCCCACGGCCTGGCCCTCGTCCTCGACCACGAAGCGCGCGTGGCCGGCGGCGCGCTTTCTCAGGATGTCGATCGCCAGCGCATTGTCGAAATTGATCTGCGTGGGCTGGCCGCTCACGCGCTTGCCGAAGCTGGAGCCGCGATGATTGGCGTGCCCTTCCAGGTCCAGCGCGTCGTCCAGCCGGTGCAGCACCTCGGTCTTGCCGGTGCCGGTCATGCCGCCCAGCACCAGGAAGCCGCATTCGGCGATGGCGCGGTCCAGCGTGTCCAGCAGGAAGCCGCGCATGGCCTTGTAGCCGCCGGTCACGCGCGGATAGGCGATGCCGGCCTCGTCGCGCAGCCATTGCTGCACGATCTGCGAGCGCAGGCCGCCCCGGAAACAATACAGATAGCCGTCCGGATGCGCCTGCGCGAACGCGGCCCAGGCGTCGAGGCGGGCTGCCTTGACGGCGCCGCCGACCAGGCGGTGCCCCAGCTCGATGGCGGCCTGCTGGCCGCGCTGCTTGTAGCAGATGCCCACCAGCTCGCGCTCTTCGTCCGTCATCAGCGGCAGGTTCGCCACGCCGGGAAACGCGCCCTTGGCGAACTCGACGGGCGCGCGGGCGTCCATCATGGGCACGTTGTCGAGGAAGAGATCGCGGTAGTTGCTGGTGTCTGCGCGCATGGCCGTCAAACCGCGCGCGACGATGCGGGCGGACAGGGAAACCTGGGGATTCTAAACCAGACGCCCGGCCCGCCTTTGCGCCGCGCCATCCTGAGCGCGGCCGGCCCGGCACCGGCGCGCGCGCGCAGCCGCTCAAGCCTCGTAGCGCTTGCCCGCCGCCAGCAGTTCCGGCGTGCCGATCATCGCGTTCAGGCCGTCGAAGTCCAGCATGCGGTCGCGCCAGGGGGCCGTGGTGCCATGCTGGCGCAGGCTGCCGTAGTAGCCCGCCAGCGTGTGGGCCACGGCGCGCGCCGTGCCGCCCGGAAAGATGACGATGCCGAATCCCAGCGCTGCCAGTTCCTGGGCGCTTTGCACCGGCGTCTTGCCGCCCTCGACCATGTTGGCCAGCAGCGGCGCGCGGCCGGCGAAGCGCCCGCAGGCCGCCCGCATCTGTTCGCCGCTGCGCAGGGCCTCGATGAACAAGGCGTCCGCGCCCGCCTCCAGATAGCGCTCGGCCCGCTCCAGCGCGGCGTCCAGCCCTTCCGAGGCCAGCGCGTCGGTGCGCGCCAGGATCAGGGTCTCGCGCGACTGGCGCGCGTCCACGGCGGCGCGCAGCTTGCCGCACATCTCGGCGGCCGGCACCACGGACTTGCCGTCCAGGTGGCCGCAGCGCTTGGGAAAGGTCTGGTCCTCCAGCTGGATCATGGCCGCGCCGGCCCGCTCCAGCCCGCGCACCGTGCGCTGTACGTTCAGGGCATTGCCGAAACCGGTGTCGGCGTCGACGATGATGCGCGCCCGGACCCGCTCGGCGATGCGCGCCAGCGCGTCCTCGACCTCGCTGTACGTGGTCAGGCCCACATCGGAACGGCCCAGCCGCGTATAGGCGATGGACGCGCCGGACAGGTACAGGGCCTGGAAACCCGCCTGCTCGGCGGCCAGCGCCGACAAGGCGTCGTACACGCCCGGCGCGAGGACCGGGCCCTGGGCCAGCTGTTTACTCAAGGTGTTCATGCCTGGATGCCTCCATGAACGTGGATGCCTGTATGAAAGTCATGCGCATGCCTGTGGCCGCGCGGCGCTACCGAGACGGCTCATCCGCCAGCGCCATGCCCGCGATCTCGGCGGCCGTCGCGGCGGCGATATGGCCGCCCGCGATGGCGCTGAGCAGGCCGTTGCCCGACAGATAGCCCGCCACGTCGTTGCCCGACACGCCGCGCGCCGCGCCGCCCGCCGCCAGCAGGTTCGGAAACAGGCCGCCGTCCGCCCGCCGCACGCGGCAGCGCGCGTCGATGTCCAGCCCGCCCTGGGTATGGAACAGCGCGCCGGTGACCTTGACCGCGTGATACGGCGCGGACAAGGCGCGCATGAAACGGCGCCCATGGACGTCCGGCGCATCCCTTGCCACCGACCGCAGCGTGTCGGCCAGCGCCCGCGCATCGCAGCCGATCAGCGCGGCCAGCGCCGGCACGTCGTCGGCCGTGCGCAGCGCGCCCGCCTCGCGCGCCGCCTGGAAATCGGGAAAGTCCCGCACCAGCGCCAGCGCCTGGTCGTCGAACACGTTCCAGGCCACGCCGTCCGGTTGCGCCAGCACGCGCACCGCCGCTTCCGAATAGCCCTGGGTCTCGTCATGAAAGCGCCGGCCCAGACGATTGACCTGCACGCCGCCATCCATGATCACGGCCCAGGACACCAGCGCGCCCTGCGGCGTGGCCCAGGAGCCGTGCCCCTGGTAAGCGCCCATGTCGGCCAGGCCCGCGCCCAGCTCCCGTCCCCAGCGCACCGCGCTGCCGTCGTTGCCCGCGTGGCCGCCATAGACCGCGTCCGCCATGGCCGGCAAATGCTCGCGCACCATGGCGGCATTGCCGCCGAAGCCGTTGCAGGCCAGGATCAGCGCGTCGCAGCCGATATGCTCGCGCGTCCCGTCCGGCCGTTCGCAGGCCACGGCCGTGATACGGCCCAGCCCGTCGTGCCGCAGCTCGCGCGCCAGCGTGCGCGTCAGCACCAGCGCGCCCGCGTCCGCCGCCGCCTGTCCCAGCGCGGCCATCAGCGCCTGGCCCGAGCGCTGGCGCAGTGTGTGCATGCGACGGGCGCGATGGCCGGGATACAGGAAGCCGTCCAGCAGCTCGAAGCACAGCCCGGCCTGTTCCAGCGCGTCGATGGCGGCCGGCGCGGCCCGGGCATAGGCTTGCGCCAGATGCGCGGCGGCGGCCCCGCCGGTCTTGGCCTGGATGTCGGCGGCGAAGTCCTCCACGCTGTCCGCCACGCCGGCGGCGCGCTGCACGCGCGAGCCGGCCGCCGGGATGAAGCCCGACGACAGCGCGGTGGACCCGCCCGGCACGGCGTCGCGCTCGATCACCACGCATTCCACGCCCGCCCGCGCCAGCCGGATGGCGGCGGTCAGGCCGCAGGCGCCGCCGCCGATGATGAGCACGGACAGCGACAGCTCCGGCGCGGCCTGCGCGTCGGGCTCGCTCATCAGGCGGGCCCCGCGATGAAGTCCTCGCAGGCGCGCAGCTCCGCCACGCTGCGCAGGTCGGCCAGCGCGGCATCGTGCAGCGCCGGCGTCGGCGCGGCGCAGCCGTCGGCCAGCACGGTGACGTGGTAGTCGCGCATATGGGCGTCGCGCGCCGTGCTGGCCACGCCGCCGTTGGTCACGATGCCGCAGATGGCCACGCGCTCGATGCCGGCGCGCCGCAGCACCCAGTCCAGCTGTGTATTGAAGAAGGCCGAATAGGCGACCTTCCAGACGGCCACGTCGACCAGGCCGTCCAGCTCGGCCACACAGGCATGACCCGGGCCGCCGGCGGCGAAATCGCCGCGCCCCAGGAACGGCCGCAGCCGGCGCAGATGCGGCGAGATCATCGGCTCGCCGGCCGCGTCGGGCCACAGCGTGAACTGGCTGGCGGCGACGAAGCCGCCGGCGGCCTTCAGGGCGCGCGCCACCGGCGCCACGCGGGGCGGCAGCGCGCGCGCCTCGGCCGAGACCGCGCCGCCTCGATCATAGGCGCCGCCGGGCGCGAGGAAGTCGTTCTGCAGGTCGATGACGATCAAGGCGGTGGATCGGGCGTCGGACATGGTGTGCTCCTGTTTCATCGCCGGACCGTTCCGGGATGGAAGATGCTGTCCCCGCAGGGGCGCCGGGCATCGTGTGGATGCGTCATGGCTGGCGGCGGATCAGCAGATTGCCCAAGCGGTCGACGCGGCCGATGAAGCCGGGCTCGATCCAGATCGTGGTGTCGGGCTGTTCCAGGATGGCCGGGCCGGCCACTTCCGCGTCGACGGGCAGCGCCAGTCGCTCGTAGCGTGCCGCGTCCCACCATTGCCCGGCGTGATAGACGGCCTGCGCACCCAGCGGCGCGGGCATCGCGCCGCCGACCGGCGCCAGCACCGCCAGGTCGAACTTGGGCCGCATGCCGATGCGCGCATAGCGCAGGTTCAGCACGCGCACCGGCATGCCGTCCAGGCTGCGGCCGTAGGCGCGCCGATAAGCGGTCTCGAAGGCGGCGGCGATGCCCGCGCGCGTCAGCGCCTGGCGCTCGACCGGCACGTTCACCGTATGGCTCTGGCCGGCGTACAGCATGTCCAGCTCGATGCGCTCGCGCACGCCCTCGAAGGCCACGCCGGCCGAGTCCAGCCGCTGCTGGCAGCTGTCGGCCAGGGCCTCGACGCGGCGCGTCAGGTCGGCCTCGTCCAGGTCCGCCAGCGTGGTGTTCAGCGTCTGCACGCTGTCGTGGCGCATATCGGCCATGACGCAGCCCAGCGCCGAGGTCACGCCCGGAAAGCGCGGCACGATGCCCTGCAGGCAGCCGACCTCGCGCATCAGCGCGCAGACGTGCAGCGCGCCGCCGCCGCCGAAGGGCATGTAGGCGAACTTGCGCGGATCGTGGCCGCGCTCGATGGACACCACGCGGATCGCGCCGGCCATCTTGGCGTTGGCCACCGTCAGGATGGCCTCGGCCGCCGCCTGCGGGTCCAGGCCCAGCGGCCGGCCCACGTGCTCGTCGATGGCCGCGCGCGCGCGTTCGCCGTCCATCCGCGCCAGCAGCCCGCCGCCCAGCGGCCGGTCGGCCGCGATGCGGCCCAGCAGCACATTGGCGTCGGTGACCGTGGGCCGCGTGTTGCCCCGGCCGTAGCAGGCCGGCCCCGGGTTGCTGCCGGCCGATTCCGGACCGACCTGCAGCAGGCCGCCGGCATCCACGCTGGCGATCGAGCCGCCGCCCGCGCCGATGGTCTCGATCTGTATCATCGGCGCGCGCACCACCATGCCGAACTCGATCGCGGTCGGCGCCGCCAGCGAGACCTCGCCGCCAGCCACCAGCGACACGTCGAAGGACGTGCCGCCCATGTCGCCCGTGACCACGTCCGGCAGGCCGGCTGCGCGCGCGATGGCGGCGCAGGCGATAACGCCCGCCGCCGGGCCGGACAGCGCCGTGCGCACCGGCACGTCGCAGGCGGTTTCGCGCGACATCACGCCGCCGTTGCTCTGCACCACCAGCAGCTCGCCCGCGAAGCCGTGGCCGCGCAGGTCTTGTTGCAGCCGGGTCAGGTAGCTGCCCACCACCGGCTGCAGGGCGGCGTTGAGCGTGGCCGTCGAGCAGCGCTCGAACTCGCGGATCTCGGGCAGCACCTCGGTCGCGGCGGTGACGTGGCCGTTGGGCCAGATCTCGCGCACCCGCGCCACGGCGCGGGCCTCGTTGGCCGGATTGGCATAGGCATTGACGAAGAACACGCAGACCGCCTCGCAGCCGCGCGCCAGCAGCTCGCGCGCCGCCGCCTCGACCTGGTCCAGGTTGACCTCGGTATGGATCGCGCCGTCGGCCAGCACGCGCTCGTCGACCTCCAGCCGCAGGTCGCGCGGCACCACGGGCTCGTAGCCGCCGCGCAGGCCCCAGGTCTGCGGCCGGTCGCGCCGGCGCATCTCCAGCACGTCGCGAAAGCCCGCCGTGGTGATGATGCCGGTGCGCGCCACCTTGCGTTCCAGCAGCGCATTGGTGCCGACCGTGGTGCCGTGCACGATGGTGGCGATGGCGCCCGCGCCCTCGGCCGCGCGGCCGATACCGTTCATGAAGCCGCGCGCTTCCTCGCCGCGCGTGGACGGCACCTTGATCACGCGCGCCTCGCCGGTATGCTCATCGAGCACGAACAGGTCCGTGAACGTGCCGCCCACGTCCACGCCCACCACCAGGGATTGTTGCGTCGTCGCCATCGTCATGCCCTTCCCTTTTCCCGCGCGGCGTCCGCGCCGCTCACATAGCCCATGTCGCGGTCGCGCCGGCGCGCCGCCTCGCTGCGCTGCTCCGGCGGCCCGTAGCCGCCGCCGCCCGGCGTTTCCAGCCGCACCCGTTCGCCGCGCTTGAGCGCGATGCCCAGCATCTTGGAGGTCATGGGCGGCGCCTGCCACTGCCCGTCCTGCTGATAGCGGAACACGTTCGATGCCGCCGGCTCGCCGCCAGCCACGCCCTTGGGGCTGCTGCGGCCTCGCTCGCCGAAGATGAAGGCCTCGGCGCAGTCTTCCAGCAATTCGATTTCGTAGATGGCGCCCAGGCCGCCGCGATGCCTGCCGTCGCCGGCCGAGTCGGGCCGCAGCGCCCATTGCGTGAAGCGCACCGGATAGGCCGCCTCCAGGATCTCCAGCGGCGGAATCGTCGCCGTGGAGATCGGCGCGTTGCCGTGGCTCAGGCCGTCGCCCGCGCTATGGCCGCCATGGCCGCCGCCGAAGAAGCTGAACATGACCCAGCGCTGCCCCTTGCGCGCCGCGTCGCTGCGGTAGCCGGCGATGGACAGCGCGTTGATGGTGCCGTATGCCTGGGCCGGCGCGCGCTCGGGCGCGGCCTGGGCCACGGCGCAGAAGATCACGTCGATCATGCGCAGGATGGTCTCGGTATAGCCGCCCACCGGGCGCGGCCGTTCCGCCGAGATCAACAGGCCATCGGGCAGCGTCACCGTCACCGCGTCCAGCACGCCGGCATTGGCCGGCACGTCCGGAAATACGTGCTTGAGCGCCACGTAGCAGGCGGCCACGGCGGTGGCGCGCGAGATATTGACCGGGCCGGCGCAGGCCGGCGAGGTCTCGGAGAAATCCAGTTCCAGCCGTTCACCGCTCACGCGCAGCCGCAGGGCGATGGTCAGCTCGGCGTCCTTGACGCCGTCGTTGTCCAGCGTGTCGCGGTAGCGGTACTCGCCGTCCGGCAGGCTGGCCACGTGGGCCAGCATCAGGCGCCGGGCGCGCTGGCGCAGCGTGTCCAGCGCGGCCCGCACGGTGTCGTCGCCGTACTCCTGCAACAGGTCGTCGAGCCTGCCCGCGCCCAGCTCCAATGCGGCCAGCTGGCCGTTCAGGTCGCCCCACAGGCTGTCGGGCAGGCGCGAATTGGCCTTCAGGATGGCCAGCACGTCCTCGTCCAGCACGCCGCCGCGCACCATGCGCACCGGCGGGATCTGCACCGCCTCCTGCCAGCACTCGGTGGCGGCCGGGTTGTAGTTGCCGGGCACCGCGCCGCCCACGTCATGCCAGTGCGCGGCCGAGGCCAGGTAGCAATACAGCTCGCCGCCCCGGAACACCGGGCGCACCAGCTTGAAGTCGTTGGCGTGGGTGCCGCCGTCGTAGGGATCGTTCAGGATCCAGACGTCGCCGTCCCGCATGCCGCCACGCGCCTGGGCGGCGCGGGCGGCGGCCTGGACCGCGAAGGACATGGCACCCACGAACACCGGCAGGCCGGACTTGCCCTGCACCAGCGTGGCGCCGCTGGCGGCGTCGTACAGGCCGTGGCAGGCGTCGTGCGCCTCGGCGATGATGGGATTGAAGGCGCTGCGGTACAGGGTCGCGTCCATTTCGTCGGCGATCTGTTCCAGCCGGCCGTTGAGCACGGCCAGGGTGACGGGGTCTAGCATGATGGCAGTTCCGGTTCGTCAGGATTCGTTGGCATTGCCCGGAGCCTGCCCGGCTTGCGGCCGGGCCCCCTTTTGCAGCGCCTTCAGTTGATTGAGCAGGCCGCCCGCCCGCACCATGTCCAGCAGGAAGTCCGGCAGCGGCTCGCAGGCCAGCGCCTCGCCGTCCTGGCGATGGATGCGGCCGGCGTCCGGGTCCAGGCTGATGCGTTCGCCTTCGGCCAGCCGGGCGGCATGCGGGCAGGTCAGCAGCAGCAGGCCGACGTTGAAGGCGTTGCGGAAGTACAGGCCGTTGTAGGACGGCGCCACCACCGCCGCCACGCCCAGCCGGACCAGGGCGGCGGCGGCCTGTTCGCGCGAGGAACCGATGCCGAAGTTGGGTCCGGCCACCAGCACGTCGCCGGGCCGCACGCCGGCGGCGAAGTCCGGCCGCACACGCTGCAGGCAATGGCGCGCGATCTCGTCGATGCCGAACTTCATGTAGGCGCCCGGGGCGAGCGCATCGGTGTCGATGTCTGCGCCCACCCGCCATACGCGGCCATGCTGGTTCATTGCAGCACCTCCCTGGGATCGATGATGCGGCCCGCGGCCGCCGCGGCGGCCACGCTATAGGGCGAGGCCAGGTAGACCTGGGCGGTCTCCGAGCCCATGCGCCCCTTGAAATTGCGCGCCGTGGTCGAGATGACCGTGGCGCCGTCGGGAATCGAGCCGCCATAGCCGGCACAGGCGCCGCAGGACGTGGGCAGCAGCTGCGCGCCCGCCTCCAGCAGCGTCTGCAGCACGCCCTCGCGCTCGGCATCGTTCTGGTCGCGCAGGCTGGCGGGCGCCACCATCAGCTTGACGCCCGCCGCCACGCGGCGGCCGCGCAGCACGGCGGCGGCTGCGCGCAGGGCGTCCCGCTTGGCGCCGGTGCAGGCGCCGATATA
>NZ_JAGTJY010000186.1:0-11937 GCF_018195695.1 Achromobacter sp. Marseille-Q0513
GGTCGGCCTGCACGAGGGCCTGTACAAGCAATACCAGCGCCTGGCCGCCGCGCCGGACTTCGCCGCCTGGACGCCGGTGCGCCGCCGCATCGTCGAGATGGCGCTGCGCGACTTCCGGCTGAGCGGCGTCGAGCTGCAGGGCGCCGACCGCGAGCGCTACGCCGCCATTTCCGACCGCGAGGCCCAGTCCTCGCAGAAGTTCTCCGAGAATGTGCTGGACGCCATCGACGCCTGGTCGCTGTTCGTCGAGGACGAAGCGCGCCTGGCCGGCATCCCGGCCGACGTGCTGGCCGCCGCCCGCGCCGCCGCCGAGGAAGACGGCAAGCCGGGCTGGAAGCTGACGCTGAAGATGCCCTGCTACCTGCCCGTGATGCAGTACGCCCGCGACCGCGGCCTGCGCGAGGCGCTGTACCGCGGCTATGGCACCGTCGCGTCGGAACAGGGCGACGCGCAGTACGACAACTCGCCGCTGATCGAAGAACTGCTGTCGCTGCGCGCCGAGGAAGCCAGCCTGCTGGGCCTGGGCACCTTCGCCGCGCTGCGCCTGCAGACCCGCATGGCGCGCGACGCCCACGAAGTCACCGAGTTCCTGCGCGACCTGGCCGCGCGCGCCAAGCCCTACGCGCAGCGCGACCTGACCGAGCTGCGCGCCTATGCCGACGCCGAGCTGGGCCTGGCCGAGCTGCAACCCTGGGACGTGCCCTACGCCTCCGAGCGCCTGCGCGAGTCGCGCTACGCCTACTCGGAAGACGAGGTCAAGCAGTACTTCACCGAGCCGCGCGTGCTGGCCGGCCTCTACGAGGTCATCGAGACCCTGTTCAACGTGCGTCTGGTGGAAACGCCGGTGTCGTCCTGGCACGCCGATGTGCGCGGCGTGCGCGTGGAAAGCCCCGAGGGCGCGCTGATCGGCCATCTGTACCTGGACCTTTATGCCCGCGCCGGCAAGCAGAGCGGCGCCTGGGTCGACAGCGAGCGCACCCGCCGCCTGGCCGGCGGACGCCTGCAGACGCCGGTGGCCTACCTGACCTGCAACTTCTCGCGCCCCAACGGCGAGCGCGCCGCCGTGCTGACGCATGACGACGTGATCACGCTGTTCCACGAGACCGGCCATGCGCTGCACGCGCTGCTGTCGGAAGTGGACGAGCCCGGCGCCGCCGCCTTCTCCAGCGTGGAATGGGACGCCATCGAACTGCCCTCGCAGTTCATGGAGAACTTCTGCTGGGAATGGGCCGTGGTGCAGAAGCTGTCGGCCCACGCCGACACCGGCGAGACGCTGCCGCGCGCGCTCTACGACCGCATGATCGCGGCGCGCAACTACCAGAGCGGCATGCAGACCGTGCGCCAGATCGAGTTCGCGCTGTTCGACATGCTGATGCACGACCGCGCCCAGGGCATTTCCATCGCCCAGGTGCTGGCCCTGCTGCAGGAAGTGCGCCAGGAAGTCGCGGTGCTGTTCCCGCCCGCCTGGCACCGGCTGCCGCATGCCTTCTCGCACCTGTTCGCCGGCGGCTATGGCGCCGGCTACTACAGCTACAAGTGGGCCGAGGTGCTGTCGGCCGACGCCTACGAGGCCTTCGAGGAAGCCGCCGCCAGCCAGCCGTCCGGCTCGGCGCTGGGCACGCTGGACCCGGAGACCGGCGCGCGCTTCCGCCGCGAAGTGCTGGCGGTGGGCGGTTCGCGTCCGGCGGCGGACTCCTTCGCCGCCTTCCGCGGCCGCGCGCCGCGCATCGATGCGTTGCTGCGCCACAGCGGCATGAGCGCCGCCTGACGCGACGACGCAGGTTGCAGGACAAGACGGCCCGCACACGCGGGCCGTCTTTCCGTGCGCCGGGACTGCGCGGGCCGCGCAGCGCCACGGCATGCGCGCCCCGGGGCGTCCCTGTCAGGCCGTCATGTCTTCGACCGGCCGCCGCGCCGACACCACCAGCCAGCGGCCATGCACCGACTGGTCGCGCGCGGCTTCCCGCCAGAACTGCCGCGCTTCCTCGCTTTCCGCGCGCTTGATCCGCCGCCGGTAGTACAGGCGCGACGGCAGCGCCAGCAGATGCTCCAGCAGGCGCTTGGGCTTGACCTCGTCGACCTCGTGCAGCGTGATGTCCACGTAGCCGTAGTGCGACAGCAGCAGATGCAGCTGCGGGTAGCTCCAGGGGAAATACGTGATGTAGTCCTGCCCGCGCTGGCGGCCCACCATGGGCCGGAAGCCGGAATGGAAGCCGCGCAGCAGGAACTGCAGGCGCGAACGGAAGTACCAGGTGTTGGGCGTGGTGATGACCACGGTGCCGCCCGGCCGCAGCGCGCGCCGCAGGCTGTCGACCAGCACGCCGGGATTGGTCACCAGGTGGATGGCTTCGCAGCAGACGGCGGCGTCGTACTGGCGATTCAGCGACAGCGGCGTTTCCAGGTCATGCTCGGTGACCTCGCGGTAGCCGCCGCCGGCTTCGGGAAACTCCCACAGCCCCACGCCGTCCAGTTCGACGCTGCGCCGGGCCGTCGCATGCAGGTTGTCGCCAAGCCAGCCGGTGCCGCAAGGCGCGTCCAGCACCTGCTCGGCGGCGCGCGAATGAAGAATGTCGAGGACGACGGGAAAGTATGGATAGTACGGGTAGCGCATGGCCCAGCCTTCGTGTGCTTGCAGCCATCAATCTGACTGATGGCTGAATATATTCCGGCCGGCGCCCCCATCGGGCCCGAAAACGCTTTTCACGACAAAGCCCCGACAAAACTTCACAAACGCACCCGCCGGCGCGCGGCGGGCTTGCGCCAACGCAAGCGGTGCGCGGGCGCCCGGCGCGCCCGCCCCTGGCATGCGGGTAGAATCGACGGGTTTATCTTTCTCGACCGGCCTTGGGATACATGAGACACCTCACTTCCGGCCGCGCCTGGCGCGGCTTGCTGCTGACCCTGTTCATGCTGCTCGCCGCCTGCGGCGACCGGAACGTGAACTGGACCCTGTACGACGTCAAGGGCCACCTGCCCGACCTGAAGTTCTCGCTGCCCGGCGCGGGCGGCAAGACCGTCAGCAGCGACGACCTGAAGGGCAAGACCGTGCTGCTGTTCTTCGGCTACGCCAGCTGCCCGGACATCTGCCCCACCACCATGGCCCAGCTGACCGCCGTGCTGCAGAACCTGGGCGACAAGGCGCGCGACGTGCGCATCGTGTTCGTCAGCGTGGATCCGCATCGCGACACGCCCGACATCCTGCAGGCCTATGTGGACGCGTTCAACAAGAACGCCATCGGCGTGACCGGCGACGAAAAGCAGATCGCCGACCTGGCGCGCCGCTACCGCGTCGCCTACCAGATCGAAAAGCCCAAGCCCGGCGACGACGCCGAGATCTACGACGTGACCCACAGCCGCGGCGTGTACATTTTCGACAACAAGGGCCGCGCGCGGCTGCTGGCCTCGGAAACCGACAGCATCGAGGCGCTCACCCGCGACATCCGGCAGCTAATCGATATCACGTCCTGATGCCAACCGTGCGCGATGCGGCGCAGCATGTTGCGGGCGCGCCCCGCATACGTGTTGTTACACCCCATGAACGCGGCGCGTGAGTATGATCGGAGCGCATTGCACCCTTTTCCTTACGCAAGGAGCACGCGCATGAGCATCATCATCATGATCATCGTCGGGTTCATCGTCGGCCTGATCGCCCGCGCCGTCATGCCCGGGGACCAGCCCATGGGCATCGTCATGACGACCATCCTGGGCATCGTCGGCTCGGTGGTCGCCGGCTTCCTCGGCCGTCAGCTCGGCTGGTACCACGACGGCGAGCCGGCAGGCTGGATCGCCTCGGTGGTGGGCGCCATCATCGTGCTCTTCGTGGTCGGCCTCATCGCCAAGAAACGCGCCTGACGCAGCGCCCCGCCCTGCCACTATCGGCAGGCGAAAAAACGGGCCGGCCCCTCACAGGGCCGGCCCGTTGCCTTTGCGGTTCCGCCGCCAGCCGGCCCGAGGGGCCGGCCAGTCGCCGTCGCGCGGATCAGCCGCCGGCGGCCTGCGCCGGTTGCGTCGCGCCCGCCGCCGAGGCGGTGCGCTCGGTCCAGCCGCCGCCCAGCGCCTTGTACAGGTTCACCAGGTTGGACAGGCGCGCGCGGCGCGTGTCCACCAGCGACTGCTGGGCGCTGTACAGCGAACGCTGCGAATCCAGCACGCTCAGGTAGTTGTCGATGCCCTGGCGGAAGCGCTGATCGGACACATCGTAGGCGCGCTGGCTGGCGTCCACCAGCAGGCGCTGCGCCTGGATCTGCTCATCCAGCGTGCCGCGTCCGGCCAGCGCGTCGGCCACCTCGCGAAAGCCCGACTGGATCGCCTTTTCGTACTGCGCGATCTGCACGTTCTTCTGCACATGGGCCAGGTCCAGTCCAGCCAGCAGCGAGCCTCCGGCGAAGATCGGCACCGTGATCTGCGGCGTGAAGCTCCAGGCGCCGGAACCGCCATCGAACAGGCCGCCCAGGCTGGAGCTGGCCGTGCCCGCCGTGCCGGTCAGGCTGATGGTCGGGAAGAAAGCCGCGCGCGCCGCGCCGATATTGGCATTGGCGCCCTTGAGCTGGTGCTCGGCCGCGCGGATGTCCGGGCGGCGCGCCAGCAGGTCGGACGGCAGCCCGGCCGGCAAGGCGGTGGGCAGCATGCCGTCGTCCAGCCTGACGGCCTGGTCCAGCGCCGCCGACAGATCGTCGGGCAGAGGCTGGCCCGCCAGCAGCACCAGCGCGTTGCGGTCCTGCGCGGCCTGGCGCGTGTACTGCGACAGGTTGCGTTCGGCGGTGCGCAGGCCGACCTCGGCCTGGCTCAGGTCCAGCGCGGTCGACAGCCCGATGTCGTAGCTCTGCTGCGTCAGCTTGAACGAATCCTGCTGGCTCTTGAGCGTGTCGCGCGTCAGCGCCAGCAGTTCCTGGTCGGCGCGCAGCGTCAGGTAGGCGTTGGCGACTTCGGCGACCAGCGACAGCTGCGTGGCCGTGCGCGTCTCGTCCAGCGCCAGATAGGACTCCAGCGCCTTGTCGCTCAGGCTGCGGATGCGGCCAAACAGGTCCAGCTCCCAGGTCGACAGCGCGGCGCCCACCTGGTAGTTGTGGCTGGTGGTGGCTTCCCCGCTTGGCGTCAGGCTGCCCGGCGTGCGCTGCGCGGTTTCCTTGCCGGCCAGGCCGATGCTGGGCATCAGGTTGGAACGCTGGATGCGGTACTGCGCACGCGCCGCCTCGACGTTCAGCGCCGCCACGCGCAGGTCGCGATTGTTGGCCAGCGACATCTCGATCAACCGCTGCAGCAGCGGGTCGGTGAAGAAGTCGCGCCAGCCGACGTCGGCCGTGGCCACGCCCGCGGGGTTGACCGCGTCGGGCTTGTAGGCCGCGCCGGCCGGATAGGCGGCGCTGACCGGCGCGTCCGGGCGCTCGTAGGTCGGGGCCAGCGAGCAGCCCGCCAGGGCAGCCGCCAGGGATACGGACAACAGGGTTCTCATCGGAATCATCATTGCGCAGGTCCCTCCGCCGCGACGTCGGTCTCGTGCTTGTCGCGCTGCTCGCTCATGCGCTTGACCTTGAACAGCTTGAGCATGACCACGAAGAAGGTGGGAACGAAGAAAATGGCCAGGAAGGTGGCGGTCAGCATGCCGCCGATCACGCCGGTGCCGATGGCGTTCTGGCTGCCCGAGCCCGCGCCCGAGGAAATCGCCAGGGGCACCACGCCCAGGATGAAGGCCAGCGAAGTCATCAGGATGGGCCGCAGGCGCTGGCGCGCGGCATGGATGGCCGACTCGATCAGCCCCGCCCCCGACTCGTAGTGCTCCTTGGCGAATTCCACGATCAGGATCGCGTTCTTCGCCGCCAGGCCCACGGTGGTCAGCAGCCCCACCTGGAAGTACACGTCGTTGGACAGCCCGCGCAACATGGTCGCGGCCAGCGCCCCGATGATGCCCAGCGGCACCACCAGCATCACCGCCGACGGGATCGACCAGCTTTCATACAGCGCTGCCAGACACAGGAACACCACGATCAGCGAAATCGCATAGAGCGCCGGCGCCTGTGCGCCCGACAAGCGCTCTTCGAACGACATGCCGGTCCATTCGTAGCCCACGCCGGTCGGCAGCTGCGCGGCCAGGCGTTCCATTTCCTGCATGGCGGCGCCCGAACTGTAGCCCGGCGCGGCCTGGCCCTGGATGTTGAAGGACGGCGAACCGTTGTAGCGGTTCAGCTTCTGCGGGCCGTAGGTCCAGCTGGCCGACGAGAAGGCCGAGAACGGGACCATGTCGCCATTCTTGTTGCGCACGTACCATTTCTCCAGGTCCTCGGGCAGCATGCGCGCGGATGCGTCGCCCTGCACGAACACCTTCTTCACGCGACCGCGGTCGATGAAGTCGTTGACGTAGGACGAGCCCCAGGCGGTGGCCAGCGTGCTGTTGATGTCGGACACCGCCACGCCCAGCGCGCGCGCCTTCTCGCGGTCGATGTCGAGCTGGTACTGCGGCGCGTCCTCGATGCCGTTGGGGCGCACGCCCTGCAGCACCGGGCTCTTGGCCGCGGCGCCCAGCAACTGGTTGCGCGCGGCCAGCAGCTTCTCGTGGCCCACGCCGGCGCGGTCCATCAGCATGAAGTCGAAGCCCGTCACGTTGCCCAGTTCCATCACCGAGGGCGGCGGCACCACGAACAGCATGGCGTCGCGCATGGTCTTGCGGAAGTGGGCGTTGGCGCGCGCGGCCACGGCGCCGGCCTTCAGGCGGGCGGCGCCGCGCTCATCCCAGTCGCGCAGCTTGATGAACAGGATGGACGCGTTCTGGCCACGGCCGCCGAAGTTGAAGCCGTTGACGGCGAACACCGAGGTGACGGCGTCCTTCTCTTCTTCCAGCAGGTACTTGGTGGCCTCGTCGATGACGGCCTTGGTGCGTTCGGCGGTGGCGCCCGACGGCGTCTGGATCTGGGCGAACAGGATGCCCTGGTCTTCTTCCGGCAGGAACGCGGTCGGGATGCGCGTGAACATCCAGGCCATGGCGATGACGATGGCCAGGTAGACCAGCATCAGTCGCTTGCCACGGTTCAGCACGCGCGACACGGTGTTGGCGTAGCCCTCGGTGCTGCGGTCGAATGAACGGTTGAACCAGCCGAAGAAACCGCGCTTGGCGCCGTGATGGCCCTTGGGAATCGGCTTGAGCATGGTGGCGCACAGCGCCGGCGTGAAGACGATGGCCACGATCACCGACAGCACCATGGACGAGACGATGGTGATCGAGAACTGGCGGTAGATCACGCCCGTGGAGCCGCCGAAGAAGGCCATGGGGATGAACACGGCGGCCAGCACCATGGCGATGCCGATCAGCGCGCCCGTGATCTGGGTCATGGACTTGCGCGTGGCCTGCTTGGGCGTCAGCCCTTCCTCGGCCATCACCCGTTCGACGTTCTCCACCACCACGATGGCGTCGTCCACCAGCAGGCCGATGGCCAGCACCATGCCGAACATGGTCAGCGTGTTGATGGAATAGCCGAAGGCCGCCAGCACGCCGAAGGTGCCCAGCAGCACCACCGGCACCGCCAGCGTCGGAATGATGGTGGCGCGGAAGTTCTGCAGGAACAGGTACATCACCAGGAAGACCAGCACGATGGCTTCGGCCAGCGTCTTGAACACTTCCTCGATCGACAGGCTGACGAACGGGGTCGTGTCATACGGATAGACCACGTCCATGCCCGGCGGGAAGAACGGCTTCAGGCTGTTGATGGTGTCGCGCACCGCCTGCGCCGTGTCCAGCGCGTTGGCGCCCGGCGCCAGCTTGACCGCCAGGCCCGAGGCCGGCTTGCCGTTGAAGTAGCTGTCGATGGCGTAGGTCTGGCCGCCCAGCTCGATGCTGGCCACGTTGGCCAGGCGCACCTGCGAGCCGTCCGGATTGACCTTCAGCAGGATGCGGCCGAAGTCTTCCGGCTTCTGCAGGCGCGACGGTCCGATGATAGTGGCGTTGAGCTGCTGGCCGCGCACGGCCGGCAGGCCGCCCAACTGGCCGGACGACACCTGGACGTTCTGCTCCTTGATGGCATTGACCACGTCGGTGGTGGTCAGGCCGTAGTTGATGAGCTTGTCCGGATTCAGCCAGATGCGCATCGCGTACTGCGAGCCGAACAGCTGGAAGTCACCCACGCCCTGCGTGCGGCTGATCGGATCCTGCACATAGGACGCCACGTAGTCCGCCAGGTCGTCCTTGGTCATGGTGCCGTCGGTGGAGACGAAGCCCGCCACGATCAGGAAGTTCTTGGTGGCCTTGGTGACGCGGATGCCCTGCTGCTGCACTTCCTGCGGCAGCAGCGGCTGCGCCAGCGACAGCTTGTTCTGCACCTGCACCTGCGCGGTGTCGGGGTTGGTGCCCTGACGGAAGGTCAGCGTGATGGACATGCTGCCGTCGGAGTTGCTTTCCGACGAGATGTACTCCAGCCCGTCCAGGCCGTTCATCTGCTGCTCGATCACCTGCACCACGGTGTCCTGCACCGTCTGCGCCGAGGCGCCGGGATAGGTCACCGCGATGCCGATGGCCGGCGGCGCGATGTTGGGATACTGCGAGACCGGCAGCTTCAGGATGGAAAGCGCGCCGGCCATCATCAGCACGATCGCGATCACCCAGGCGAATACCGGCCTGTCGATAAAAAACTTTGCCATGCGTGGCTCCCTGACTTACTGCTTCTTCGCGTCGGCGGCCGCTTGCGGCTGCTGCGCCGGCTGCGGCTTGGCGCCGGCCTCGGTGGCCACGACCTCGACGCCCGGGCGCACCATCTGCAGGCCCTCGACGATCACCTTGTCGCCCGCCGCCAGCCCGGCGCTGACCAGCCACTGGTCGCCCACGGCGCGGTCGGTCTTCAAGGTGCGCAGTTCGACCTTGTTCTCGGCGTTGACCACCAGCGCCGTCGGCTCGCCGCGCTGGTTGCGCGTCACGCCGCGCTGCGGCACCAGCAGGCCCTGGCTGGCCACGCCGTCGACCAGGCGGGCGCGCACGAACATGCCCGGCAGCAGCCGGCGGTCGGGATTGGGGAACACCGCGCGCAGCGTGACCGAACCCGTGCCCGGATCCACCGTGACTTCCGAGAACTGCAGCTTGCCCTGCTGCTTGTACTGCGTGCCGTCTTCCAGCGTCAGCGTGACCACCGCGGACTGCTCGCCATCGGCGCGGGTCAGCTGGCCGCTGGCCAGCGCTTCCTGCAGGCGCAGCAGCTGCACGCTGGACTGCGTCACGTCGACGTACATCGGATCGATTTGCTGCACGGCCGCCAGCGCGGCGGCCTGGTTGGCGGTCACCAGCGCGCCCTCGGTCACCGAGGAGCGGCCGATGATGCCGTCGATGGGCGACAGCACCTTGGTGTAGACCAGGTTGATGCGCGCCGTGTCCAGCGCGGCCTTGGCCGACAGCACGTCGGCGACCGCCTGGTCGCGCGCGGCGACGGCGTTGTCATAGGTCTGTTGGCTGACGGCGCGCGTGGCCACCAGCGGCTTGTAGCGTTCGACCAGCAGCGCGGCGGTCTTCTGCTGCGCCTGGGCGCGCGCCAGGGCGGCCTTCTGGCTGTCCAGCGTGGCCTGGTACAAGGCGGGATCGATCTGGTAGAGCTGCTGCCCGGCCTTGACGTCGCCGCCTTCGGTGTACAGCCGCTTCTGCACGATGCCGTTGACCTGCGGCCGGACTTCGGCCACACGGAACGGCGAGGTGCGGCCCGGCAACTCGGTGGTCAGGGAAACCGCCTTGGTGGACAGGGTCACGACCGAAACCTGCGGCTTGCCCGCCTGGGGCGCGTCCTGCTTCTTGCCGCAAGCGGCCAGGGTGAGGGCCGATGCCGTCAGCGCGACGACCGCCGCGCCGCGCCACATAGCGCTTTTCTTGTTCATACGTTCAGTTCCCAATCACGATAAAAGTTGCCCCCCGACCGGCCGCGCGGACTGGCGCGCGACGCAACGGCGGAAGACTGCCTTGCCCGGAAGCGCCGAGCGTACATCGCCCGGACGGCTTCTGTACGACCCGCCCACTCTACATTTTGGAAAACAACAGATCTGGGTCCACGCGGCGCGCGGATCGGGTAGCGGTTCGGGGAAATGGTGGACTCGGACGGTCAGGCAGGGCGTTGCTGCAATGCAGAACTCGCATTCTGCGTTATCCCGCACGAGAAACAAAGAGCAATCAAGAGAAAACATCATTCCATCTGTGGGACAATCCTACTACTCCCTCTATGACAAAATTCCGCCATGAAACGTTTACAAGGCATGGAGCTCTTCGTCGAAGTGGCCAAGACGCATAGTTTCAGCCGCGCCGCCGCCAGCTTGGGCATCCCCAAGTCGACTTTGTCTCGCCAGGTGGCCGAACTCGAACGCTCCGTGGGACTGCGGCTGCTCAGCCGCACCACGCGCAAGGTCGAACTGACCGACGCCGGCCGGCTGTACTTCGAGCGCTGCCAGCTGATCGTGGCCGAGGCCCAGATCGCCCATGAGGAATTGCAGAAGCTGGTCGACACCCCGGTCGGCCCGCTGCGGGTCAACATGCCCGCCGACTTCGGCACGGACTTCCTGGCCGAATCGTTCATGGAATTCTCCCTGCGCTATCCGGACGTCACGTTCTATCTGGACCTCGCCAATCCGGACCACGCTCAGCGCGTGTTCCAGACCTGCGACGTGTCCATCGAGATCGGCGAACTGCCCGACTCGACGCAGATCGCGCGTCTGCTGGGCATGCTGCCGGCCTATCTGTACGCGTCGCGCGAGTACCTGGAAAAACACGGGGAACCCAAGCATCCCAGCGACCTGACCCGCCACGAGTGCATCGAGTTCCGCGCAGAAGGCGCCGGCCGCGTCACGCGCTGGCCGCTGAACAACGGCGACCAGCACATCGAGTTCACGCCCGGCAACCGCTTTTCGGTCAACGGCGTCGCCATGGCGCGCCGGCTGGCGATGCTGGGCGCGGGCATCGCGGTGCTGGTCGGAGGCCAGCACGAGGAACGGCGTTCGGGCCAGCTGCTGCGGGTGCTGCCCGACTGGCAGCTGGGGCCCTTCCCCGTCTATGCGGTCACCGAGACCAGGCTCCTGCCCGCCAAGACCCGGATCTTCATCGAATTCCTGATGGAGCGCCTGGGTGGCGGGCCAGCGAAGGATAGCGCCGCTTTCATGAAATGACGGCGCGCTGGAAACAGACTGAAAAATCTGTGTGCGGATAAGGCCCGGGGCAGAGCGCCCGGGCCGGGACGGGCCTAGAAGCGCTCGTCCTCGCGCAGGTAGCGCCACTGCCCCAGCGGCAGGTCGCCCAGCGCCACATGGCCGATGCGCACGCGCTTCAGGCCCACCACCTTGAGCCCGACCAGCTCGCACATGCGGCGAATCTGGCGCTTCTTGCCCTCGCGCAGCACGAAACGCAGCTGGTCGCTGTTCTGCCAGCGCACCTGCGCCGGCCGCAGGGCCTTGCCGTCCAGCGACAGGCCGTGGTTCAACAGTTCGAGACCGCGGTCCGACAGGCTGCCCTGCACGCGCACCAGGTATTCCTTGTCGACCTCGGAGTCCTCGCCGATCAGCTGCTTGGCGATGCGGCCGTCCTGCGTCAGCACCAGCAGGCCCTGGGAATCGATGTCCAGCCGGCCGGCCACGGCCAGGCCGTCCAGATGGCCGCGCTCGAAGCGCTGCGGCGCGCGGTCGGCTGCAAAGCGCGAACGCGAGTCGATCAGCGCCACGGCCGGGGTATAGCCTTTCTCGGCCTGGCCGGACACATAGCCCACCGGCTTGTTGATCAGTATCGTGACGCGCGAGGTCTGGCGCGCCTGCGCGGCGCGTTCCAGCGTGATGACCTGGTCGGGAAACGCGCGGGCGCCCAGCTCGGACACCACCACGCCGTCGACGCGGACCCAGCCGCGCTCGATATAACCATCGGCCTCGCGGCGCGAACAGAGCCCACGCTCGGACATGAGCTTGGAGATGCGTACTTTTTCCATGGCCGCCATTGTATGC
>NZ_JAGTJY010000187.1:0-11916 GCF_018195695.1 Achromobacter sp. Marseille-Q0513
GCGCAGCACCGTGCCCGTGATGCCGGGCGCGTCCAGCACCTGCCGTTCCAGTGAAACCACGCCCATCACGCTGACGCGCCGGTCGCCCTGGGCGTCCAGGTCCAGCGCTTGCTCCTCGTCGCAGGGCCGGACGGCCTGCGGCGCATAAATCCAATCGATGCTCTGGGCCACCAGCGTTTCGCTGCCGGCGGCCAGCGCCGCCGCGACCAGGTTGCGCGTGCCTTCGTCGCGGATGCGCGCATTGCGTCGCGCGGCCTCGCCGGCGCGGGCAGGGTCGCCCAGCAGCGACAGGTCGGTCAGCTGGTGCATGACATGGCGCGGCCGGATGTGGGCGAGCGTGGCCTGCAAGGCGGCCGCGTCGAACACGTCCACCACGACGGGCGTCGCGCCAGCGGCTTCGAGGGATGCGCAACGATCGGCGCTGCGGGTGGCGCCGTGCACCTCGTAGCCGGCCGCGCGCAGCAGGGGAATCAGCGCCGTGCCGATGGCGCCCGTGGCGCCCGCCAGGAAAATTCGGTCTTGCATTGCGATGGCTCCATTGGATCCGTTGTTCATGCTGGCAGAATAGGGCTACGATGGCTCAGTTGAAAGAGCCATATCTGTACAAGAATACTGGTCCATGAAAGCCCCTCCCCATACTCCGTTGCCGGATCTGGAACGTCTCCAGGGCGAGCCCTTGTACCGCCAGATCTACCGGCGCTTTCGCGATGCCATCGAACAGGGCCTGCTGGCGCCGGGCGACCGGGTGGCGTCGGCGCGCAGCCTGGCCAGCGAACTGGGCGTGGCGCGCGGCACGGTGGACCTGGCCTACAGCCAGCTCATGGGCGAGGGTTATTTCCTGGCCAGGGGCCAGGCCGGCACCGTGGTGTCGCCGCGCCTGCCGGCCGCGGCGCGGATGCCCCGCCGGCCGGCACAGGCCGCTGTGGCGGCGACGCCCGGCGCGGCGGCCATGCATGGCTTTGACGCCGCGCCGCCGCCGTTCCAGCTGGGCATGCCGGCGCTGGATGCCTTTCCGCGCAAGCAATGGCTGCGGCTGGCAGCCAGGAGGTTGCGCGCCCTGAATCCGGCCGACATGGCCTATGGCGATCCGGCCGGCTACTGGCCCTTGCGGCAGGCGATCGCGGCCTATCTGTCGGTCTCGCGCGGCGCGGCCTGCGAACCGGAGCAGGTCTTCGTCACGGCGGGCCATCGGGCCAGCCTGGCCTTGCTGGCGCGCGCGTTGCTGGCGCCCGGCGATCCGGTCTGGGTGGAAGAGCCGGGTTTCGCGCCGCCCTGCGAGGTCCTGGAGCGCCACGGCTGCCGTCTCGTGCCGGTGCCTGTGGATGGAGAAGGCCTGGTCGTGGAGGCCGGACGCCAACGGGCGCCGCGAGCGCGCATGGCGCTGGTCACGCCGTCGCACCAGGCGCCGCTGGGCGTCTCCATGAGCCTGGCCCGGCGCGCCGAGCTGCTGGGCTGGGCGGCGCAGGCCGGCGCCTGGGTGGTCGAGGACGACTACGATGGGGAATACCACTACGCGGGCCCGCCGCTGCCGGCGCTCAAGAGCCTGGACGCGCACGACCGGGTGATTTACACGGGCAGCTTCTCGAAGGTGCTTTATCCCGGGCTGGCGCTGGCCTACCTGGTGGCGCCCGCTACGCTGGTCCAGTCCTGCGGACAGGCTGCCGTTGCCTGGTCCAACGGCAGTCCCAAGCTGGTCCAGGCCATCGTCGCCGATTTCATGGCCGAAGGGCATTTTTCCCGTCATCTCAAGAAGATGCGCCAGTTGTACGGCCGCCGTCGGCGCCTGCTGGCGGCCGCGCTGCGGCAGGCCTTCGGCGAGGGGGCCGAGATCGAACTGGCGCAGGGCGGCATGCACCTCATCGTTCGGTTGCCAGGATATGGCGATGACGCCGAGCAGGCGCGGCGCGCCCAGGCGGCGGGCCTGAATGCCCAGCCCCTGTCGGCGCGCTATGCAGGAGACGCCGCGCGCCAGGGACTGTTGTTGGGATTCACGAATCTGGCGTCCGAGGATGAGACATTATTGCGTGTGCGTCAGTTAAAACGCGCGCTTGACGTATAAAGCGTGTAAAAGCCTAAAACCTCGCCGCAGAAGCGAACTCCTGAGACCCGCCCCGATGCCGCGCAAGTATGTGATCGGAATTGCCGTGTTGCTGGCCGCTGCGGGCGCCTTCCTGCCGATCGGCTTCGCACTGCAAATGTCGTGGTCGCGCGCGGTGGCGCTGGAGCAGCAGAGCCTGGACAACCAGGCGCAACGCATCCTCAAGTACACACAAGGCATGCTGGACCAGACGGTGGAAGTGCTGCGCCGGCTGAACGCCATGCGGATCGATCCCTGTTCGCCGCAGCATGTGCGGATGATGCAAACCTTGTCGTTGCAGGAACGTTCCATCGATGAGCTGGCCTACGTCGCCGACGGTCACGTGCGCTGCACCAGCTGGGGCATACCGGAAGACCAGGCGCGGCTTGAGCCGCCGCATATGTACCTGAAGAGCGGCGCCGCGCTGCGGCTGGACGCCGTGCCGGTGGTGAGTCCGGGCCTGCGCATGGTGGCGGTGCGCCACGGCGACTACAGCGCGCTGATCGAGCCCGGCCGGTTCACCCAGCTGACGCCGGCCGATGGCGTGCAGATGGCGCTGGTGCTGCCGGGCTCGGGCATGCTGGGCAGCCACAACCATCCCGACCTCATGCTGGTGGCGCAGGCGCTCAACGGCGGCAAGCTCGACGTGGAAGAGGACTACCTGAGCGCCGTCGCGCGCGGTGATGACATCGCCGTGGTCCTGCTCGAGCCCGCGAGCGAGGCCTTGAGTTCCCTGCGGCGCGAACGCAATCTCTGGCTGCCGATGGGCGGCATGACCGCGGTGGTCATGATCGGCCTGGTGTGCTGGCTGTCGCGCCGGCGCCTGTCGCTGGCGGGCGAGCTGGCCACCGCGGTCAGCCGGCGCGAGCTGGCGGTGCATTACCAGCCCATCATCGACCTGCGTTCGGGTCGCTGCGTGGGCGCCGAGGCACTGGTGCGCTGGCAACGGCCCGGCGGCAAGCAGATGCGGCCGGACGTGTTCATCGCCATCGCCGAGGAAAACGGCATCCTGCCGCGCATCACGGCCGAGGTGTTCCGGCTGGTGATCCGGGACATGGAGGAGCTGCTCGCCGTCGACCGCGGCGTGCATATCTCGGTCAACCTGGGCGCCAGCGACATGAAGGACGGCGAAGTGCTGCGGGTGCTCGAGCGCATGTTGCTGCACACATCCATCGAGCCGCGTCAGATCTGGCTCGAAGCCACCGAACGCGGTTTCATGGACGTGGACACGGCCGGTCCCGTCATCGCCGAGGCGCGCCGGCTGGGCCACGCCGTGGCCATCGACGACTTCGGCACGGGCTATTCCAGCCTGGCCTACCTGCAGCGCCTGCCGCTCGATTCGTTGAAGATCGACAAGACCTTCGTCGATGCCATCGGCACCGATTCGGCCACGCACAAGGTCACCGAGCACATCATCGGCATGGCCCGGTCGCTCAATCTGCTGACCGTGGCCGAAGGCATCGAGCGCCAGGACCAGGCCGACTATCTCAAGGCGCGCGAAGTCGATTTCGGCCAGGGCTGGCTCTATGGCAAGCCCATGCCGGCGGCCGAGTTCATCAAGTACTACCTGCGCAACGTGGAGAGCACGCCGCCGCCGCAGCGCATGCCGGGCGAAGGCGCGCCGCTGGCGGCCTGAGCCGGCCGCGTCCCGCTTGCGGGATGTCAAGGCGGGCGTCCCGCAACGGCGGGAGACTGCCTGGCCGGCCGTCGCGCCGGCCGTGCAAAGCCTGGAGCTTGAGTCAAAACCTTCTCCATTTCCCGCGATGCCGGCCGGATCGCCGCTGCTAGCATTTCCTGGACCATTGCGGAAATCCACGAACTCAAACGCTCCGCTGGCACATTTACCGATACACCGACTTTTATCTTGGGGCGGATTTTCCCGACGGCCGGCGGCCTGGTGCCAGCGGGAAAACCGGGGAAGCTATGAAAAACCTGAAATTGGGAACCCGCCTGGCCGGCGGTTTCTCCGTCTTGCTCGCCATGATCATCATCATGTGCGTGGTCGGCCTGCTGGGGCTGGCTGAAATCAACCGCTCGGTGGAAACCGTCACGCAGCGCTCGCTGGTCAAGGAACGGCTGGTCAACGACTGGGCTCGCAACATCCATTCCGGCGTGACCCGCACCACGGCGATCGCCAAGAGCGCAGACGCCAGCCTGGCGACTTTCTTCGCCGACGAGGCGGCCGCGTCCACGCGCAATTCCTCGCAGCTGCAGCAGCAGATCGAACCCTTGATCGAAAGCCCCGAGGAAAAGGAGCTGTGGGCCGGCATCGCCAAGGCGCGCCAAGCCTACCTGAGCACGCGCGACACCATCTTCAAGGCCAAGAAGGACGGCGACGTGGCCACCGCCGAGCGCGTGTTCGCCCAGGAATTCCTGCCGGCGACGCGGCAGTTCATCGAACTGATCTCGAAACTGTCCAGCGTGCAGCGCGCCGATATCGACGCCCGCGCCCAGGATATCCAGGGCGAATACGCCAGCGCCAATCTGTGGATGATCGTGATCGGCGCCATCGGCCTGCTCAGCGGGCTGCTGCTGGCGGTGCTGCTGACCCGCAGCATCACGCATCCACTGTCGGACGCGCTGGCCGTGGCGCGCACCGTGGCGGCCAATGACCTGACCAGCAACATCGCCGTGCGCTCGCGCGACGAGATCGGCCAGCTGATGCGGGCCTTGCAGACGATGAACGGCAACCTGGCCGCCACGGTCGCCCGGATCCGCGCCGGCGTGGACAACATCGCCTCCGCCTCGGGCCAGATCGCCGCGGGCAACACCGACCTGTCGTCGCGCACCGAGCAGCAGGCCGCGTCGCTGGAACAGACGGCGGCGTCCATGGAAGAGCTGTCCTCCACCGTCAAGCAGAACGCCGACAGCGCGCGCCAGGCCAACCAGCTGGCGGCGGCGGCGTCAGACACGGCGTCGCGCGGCGGCGCCACGGTGTCGGAAGTGGTGGGCGCCATGAGCGCGATCTCGGCCAGCTCGGTGAAGATCGCCGATATCGTGTCGGTGATCGACGGCATTGCCTTCCAGACCAACATCCTGGCGCTGAACGCGGCCGTGGAAGCGGCGCGCGCGGGCGAGCAGGGCAAGGGCTTCGCCGTGGTCGCCGCCGAGGTCCGCACGCTGGCGCAGCGCAGCGCGCAGGCGGCCAAGGAGATCAAGGGCCTGATCGAGGACACCGTCGGCAAGATCGGCCAGGGCTCGGACAGCGCCCAGCGCGCCGGCGCCACCATGCAGGACATCGTGGCCTCGGTGCAGCGCGTGACCGACATCATGGGCGAGATCGCCGCCGCCTCGGCCGAGCAGGCCGACGGCATCGAGCAGGTCAATCGCGCGGTGTCGCAGATGGACGAGGTCACGCAGCAGAACGCCGCGCTGGTGGAAGAGGCCGCCGCCGCGGCCGGTTCCATGCAGGACCAGGCCGCCGACCTGAAGCGCGCCGTCAGCGCCTTCCGCCTGCCGGGCGGCGGCCAGGTGGTGGATGTGGAGGGCGAGGCGTCCGCCGCGCTGCCGCAGGCTTCGGCCTTGCGGCTGGCCGCTACCTGAGCGGCAAGCGCCGGCGCTAGTCCGCCTTCGTCCCGGCCGGCCAGCGCAACACGAAGCGCGCGCCGCCCAGCGGGCTGGCGCAGGCTTCGATGCTGCCATTGTGGCTGGCCGCCACCCGCTTGACGATCGCCAGCCCCAGGCCCGCGCCGCCGGTGCCGCGGTCGCGGCTGTCGTCCAGGCGCATGAAGGGCTCGAAGATGCTTTCCCGTTCGGCGGCCGGGATGCCGGGCCCGTCGTCGTCGACGATGAGCTGGAAGCCGCTTTCGGGGCAGGCGGTGACCGAGACGTACACATGCCCGTCGGCATAGCGCACGGCGTTCTGCACCAGGTTCAGCAGCGCGCGGCTCATGTAGCGCGGATGCAGGTCGATGTGGTCCGGGTAGCCGTCCAGGATGTGGCATTGCACGTTGCGGGCCTCGGCCTGGAAGGCGACCAGCGCCAGCGCTTCCTTCAGCCAGTCGAGCGTGTCCACGGTCTCGAGCTTGACGGACTCCTCGGCGGGCCGCTCCAGGCGGGCGTAGACCAGCAGCTCGGCCACCATGCCCTGCAGTTCCTCGATGTCCGCGTGCATGTCCTGGATGATCAGGCCGCGCTTGGGCGCGGCCTCTTCGCGCGCCAGCAGGTCGAGCTCGAAGGACAGCCGCGCCAGCGGCGTGCGCAGTTCGTGGGAAACGGCGTTGGTCATGCTGCGCTGGTTCTCGATCAGCGCCGAGATTCGCGAGGCCATCTGATTGAAGGTTTCGCCGATGTGGCGGATGCCGGCGATGCGCGAGAGCCGCACGCGTATGCCCAGGTCGCCCTGGCCCATGCGCAGCGCGGCGTTGCGCAGCGCGTCCATGTCGCGCCAGACCGGCAGCGCCCATAGCAGCAGCAACGTGGCCGTCAGCAGCAGGCTCAGCACGATCCAGGCGCCCCAGGTCAGCGCCTTGTCCATCGGGTCATCGCCCGGCAGCTTCACTTCCAGCCATTGCCGGGGCTCGCCGGGCAGCGGCATGACGACGGTCTCGAAGTCGTCGCGCATCAGGAAGCCGGCGCTGTCGATCTGGCGGAATTCGTTCTCGGTGGGCTGGACCTGGGCGTCCGCCAGCAGCCGCAGTTCCAGGCCGTAGTGGGGCAGGACCTGCTGCAGCAGGAAGGTGGCGCGGTCGGCGGGGGCGACGGGGTCCAGGTCCTTGTGCAGCGCGTACACCTGGCCGCGCATGGTGCGCACGGCCAGGTCTTCGACCATGGGCTCGACCAGGTAGCCCAGGCCGCGGTTCACGATCTGGTACGCGACGGCGAAGCTGATGACGGCGACGACGAAGACGCGGAGGATGAATTTAAGCATCGGCGACGCGGAGCCGTGGGGGGCTCCGGAGTTGGGCGCATGGAGTGCGCCGCCGTATTTTATGTTGAATTCGCCCGCCGGCCAGGCGCGGGCCGCCCCGGCCAGCCGCGCGTGGCTAGGATCCCGTGGCGGCATCCTGGTCCGCGACCGGCTCCTCGAACAGATACCGCCGGCGCCGGTCGTGCGCCGTGCTCATGTCGTCGGCAACGAAGCTGGCCGCGTCCGCGCCGGGAATCCGTTGGTCGCGGAAGTAGACGGCCTCGTCCTGGCGCGCGTAGTCGGAGTCGGCCAGCACTTCGAATCTTGCCGGATCGGCTTGCGCAATCCGTTTTTCGCAGTGATAGACGTGGACGCCATCCGTCCAGAAGAACACGCCCATGAGCTTGACGGCGCGGGGCTTCACGCCGTGGAGGGGTTCGCCGTTGAGCCAGACTTGCTGTTCGTCGTCGCTGAGGATGGCATTCGGCAGGACGTGCGTGATTCGGAAGCGCGCCGGATCCGCGTCCTGCAGAATCCGCAGGACCGGATGGGAATGGATGCCGTCCATCTCGCGGCGCAGCAGGTAGACGCGCCTGTCGTCCGCGTACAGATCGTGGCCGACATGGCGCAACGTGGCGGCATCGGGCTGGCGCCGGACTGCCTGTCCGCGATGGAAGATCCGCCCGTTGTTGAGGCTCAGCGCGCCCAGGTCCGTCGTCATGCCGGGAAGCGCGCCCTCCAGGCGGAGCAGGCCCTGGGCCGCCTGGACATAGACGGATTCGCCATCTTCGAACAGGCTGTCTTTCAGATGGGCGAACGACTGGCCCAGCACCCGCGTGGGGCGCAGGTATTCGTAGTCGTAGGCCTTTTCCCACGTGGGGATGCCGCCCTGCGAGGCAATGCCGCCCAGGACGCGCTCGACATTGCCGGGGGTATTGCCGCCTAGCGGGTAGTTCGCCTCGTCCGGCACGTTCCCGCCATCGGGATAGTCCATGCATGCGACGGCCCACACGGTATCGCCGCAACGCAGTATCGGCTCGCCGTCGGAGCCGAACGGCCGCCAGCCTTGCATGGCGGTTCCGGGTTCAAGCGGCTGCACGGGCACGGCGCCCACCATGGGCCGGTGGTACCAGACCTGGCGTCCATCCGTGTAGAACGCCGAGTCCATGGCATTGGCGGGCGTGACCCGTCGGAAAGTCAGGGGGGCGGCGTCTTGCACCGGCGCGTCGCCAGGCCAGCGATACACGCGCTCGCCGTCGGTCCAGAAGCAGCTGTCGTAGCGGTGGGGCGCTTGCGGGCTGGCCTGCAGCGCGCCCAGCGCCAGCTGCTTCTTCAGGGCGCGGGCCAGGGGAGGGAACAGCGCGGCCATGAGCCTGCCCGGGTCGCCCAGGTTGTCCTGGCTGATCCAGTCGTCGAACCACGCGGGCGCGGCCGGCGCATGCGCCGGAGCGGGCAGGACGCGCGCGGACTTCTTGCCGATCTCGAGCCAGAGCAGATCGGCGCCGGCGTCGAACAGGCGGACGAGCGACGGTTGTCTTGCCGTGTAGGCGTCCGCCAATCCGCGCAGCAAGGCGCAGAGAAAAAGCGCGGACGCCAGGGCGCCGGCCTCGTCGCCATACTGGAAGCACGCTGCGAACCGGAGCGCATGCGCCTGCTCGTCGTGCTGGCAGTGCAGATGCCCATCTCCCCGTCCGAAACTGTCCACGCAGTAGCTCACCAGCGCATCGGCGACGCTGGGTTCCACGGGCGGGGCCTGCTCGGTGAGGCCTGGAGCGCCAAGGCTGACAGACGCCGGCCAGTCATCGAATGCCGCGACGGACTGCGGCGCGGACTTCAGCCATCGGCGCAACGCCGGGGCGCTGATGTCGATATCGGCCACGATGAAAAGCGGTTCAGCCATTGCTTCACGGTCCTCTGCGGATGAGCGGGTCGTCTGCCTGACGGTCTGGCACATGCTAGCAGGGGGTGTGGGTTGGGCAAGCGGCGCCAGGGCGGCAGATGGCGGCGATGCGCGAACCAAAGAAAAAGCCCCCTGACGAGTCAGGGGGCTTTCAAATACTGGCGGAGAGGGTGGGATTCGAACCCACGGTACGGGGATACCGTACGCCTGATTTCGAGTCGCGTATGCGGCAGGCGCAAAGGAAGTTTTCATAGGGGAAACGTCGCGCGATCATCGCCAGGAGTGCCCAGGATGCGCCCTGTCGGTCAACATTCCCCCCACCACTTCATGCCCGCTTTTTCTGTCCCATACGCGCTATCGCATCGGTTAGCCGTGACTGGTCCAGGTGGGCATATCGCTTTGTGCTGCGCGGGTCCTTGTGGCCGAGGATAGCACCGACCGTATACAGGTCAACATCGTTGTTGATCAGCTCGCTGGCCGTGCTGTGGCGTAGGTCGTGGAAATGGACGTGGCCCAATCCTACCTTCTCCCGGCTGATCCGTGCCCACTTCTGGATTGTGGATTTTGCGCACTGGATGGGCCAGCCAGCACGATACCGAGCTAGCTTCGGATGCATTGGCACGCGCCGGATCATGTCGCCATTCTTCGTGTCGTGGATGACGAACGAATCGCCCTCGATCTTGGCCTTCAGGATCTCCGACAGGCGCATTCCCGTGTAGAAGCCTACGACCATGGCAATCCGCGCTTCCTTGTTCCGACAGTGCCGGATCATCCCTAGCATCTCCCGGACCGTCACATAGACGTGGCGTTCATTGCGCACCGTGGGGACTTGCACGCGTGCCCCAGGGTCATGTTCGCCCTGGTTATGTTTCTTCCATGCCCATCGCCCAGCAGCGCGCAGCAGGGAGATTTCATACTTAATGCTCGCCGGGGCCTTCTGCTGCTTGGCGATCTCTGAACAGATCTCCGGCAGCTCATCTAGGAACCTGCCGGTGTAGTAGCCATAGAGCGACGAGAAGACCCGCATGACTTCCTTGTAGGTCTTTAGGTGCTTCTTGTCCGCCAAGTACAGTTCAATTGCCCGCTCTACCGTTGCCCGATCACGCGCAATGCCGGACGCGACTGCGTAGAGCCGTGCGGATTCCTTGCGGTCGAAGGCGTCGGCCTCGGTTCGAGTCCATGCTTTCGGAAGACGGCTACGAGCGCGGATTCTCTTACCTTCAATCGTGCGGTCGAATTCAAAGATGTACTGACCGCGTTTTGTGTCGCGATGGATCGACATGATTGCCTGTACTCCAGCAGATCAGTAAGTTCAAAAGAGATGCGCCGCCCTACCCGATAGCATGGTATCGGGCCATCAGGGGCAGCGAGATCATAGACATGCCGGGGGGATACCCCAAGGAGGCGGGCGGCCTCCAGCGCCGAGATCGGTTCTGATACGGGTTGTTCCATATCACCTCCAAAACAAAGCCCGCGCTAGGCGGCCTGTATCCAGTTCTTCTTTGTGGTTTCCAGCAGGTGCTGGATTGCGTCAGTCATATCAAGATCACGATGATTACAGCCGTCACGCAGATGGCCATCACAGCATCGCGGAAGGCTTCAGGCCAGTCCATCATTCCTCCTTGCGTGCGCCGATCTCCGCAGCAGCACGGACGATAACGCGGCGGGTGGCGGCATAGGGGGCGGCTATTTCTGCCTCCTCGAATTCTCGCAGGCCAGTAAGGGCATAAGCGAATCCGTTCATGTGCGCAATTCGGATGCAGAGCTTCACCGCCAGCCGCAGAGCGTCGCCGTCGCTGACCAGCGGGTTCCATAGAAACGAGGATCCCGTGTCGAGGCCGTCGAGTTCTTCACCCCCGTGTCCCTGGTAGCCCGTGGACCATGTTCCAACGATGCCGGCTGCCCGCGCCGCCAGCTCAAGCAATTCGCGGTCTGTCATGATTGCTCCATCCTCAAGTAATCGTCCACAACGCCGATTCGATCATCCCCGACATACGGTGCGACTATGTCGACATTGCGATCATTGCCCGCGAGGATCCACATAGCCCGTCGCGTCCACTACACCAGCGCATCCCGCTCGGCTCTGCTGATGCTCACGGTCTCCCCAAAGGGATGGCACGTAGTCTTGCGGGTGGCGATGGCTTCGAGTTCTTCGGGGGGTCATCTATTTCTCCTCGCGCTGCACATCAACGGACGCGATCAGCTGATGCGAAATCTGCGCGCCCATCGCGAACAGAATCCGCTGCTCCACAGTCTGGTGATCCGGCTGGATGCACTCTGTCCGCAGCTTGCCTTGGTTGTCGATGTAGACGAAGAGCGGCGAGTTAGCCCAGCCAGGGCCTGATGCGTACTCGGGCACAACAGCGACGATGTGCTCGCCGCGACTGAGCTGGATCTGCGGCTTGGGCTTTGTCATGACTGCTCCTTGTGCGCGCCCGGTTGCGCGGCCAGGGCGGCGCGCATATTGAAATCGGCCAGTGCCTCGCGGCACGCTTCGTCCGGCGTCTCGCCCTGGCCGCGCGCCAGCACCTTGCGGTCGGGGTGAGTCTCGACGGGATGCGAGCAAAGCCATGCCATCCAGCCGGTCTGCCGCGTGCGGGCCAGCTCGAAATAGGTGTGGTCGCTGGCTTCCATCAGCTCGGCATGCTTTGCGATCAGGTCGCGGGTCGCATCGCCAGCAGCGGGAGCGGCCAGGAAGTCAGCGGGCGCGATGCGCTGGAGCGACACGCCGTGCGTCACCAGGTCTTTGAACGCCTCGGCACTGGCCTGGGGCGCGGCAAAGAGCGGCCGCGTGTAGTGCTTGCCATAGAGGTCCGGCCGCGCGCGCTTCATGGCATCGCTGATCGGGTCGCCGTCCTCATTGACCCACGCCACCGGCTTCTGCGCCTCCCCGGCTACAGGGGCGCTCGCCAGGGCGGCGCGGGCGGCCGTACATAGCGCCTGGTAGTCCACTTTGTGTTGCTGGGCAAAGTAGTAGAGCGGTTCATAGTCCGCGATCCACGTTATCCGCTCATCGGCTACAGGGGCGCGCAGCCTGGACAGATGCTCTGCAAGGGCGCACGCGAAGTCAGCGGCGAGCGTGGATTCGAT